>JAEYFY010000367.1 GCA_023454395.1 Pseudomonadota bacterium | reverse complement strand
TTGCTGAACATTTACGCCAAGCGGTTAATCAATAAGGAGATTAAAAATGGCTAGTTTACTACCTACTACCTTTGTTTATGCCGAAAAAGCGGATGATTTAGCAAAGCTGATTGCGTTTGCTCGTGGTCTTGGTGAAAAGGTTAATGTGCTGTTTATCGGTGATGATGAAAGCACGCGTGAATGTGTCAAATTAGGCGCTGATTGTGTGTACTGTTTTGCACCTCAAGAGGGTGTGATTGCTGAAGATTATGCAGCCTCTTTTGCCGCAATTATTAAAGAAGCAGGTGCGAATGCATTGGTTTTGCTTGCTTCATCAAAACGAGCAAAAGCGATTGCGGCTCGCCTTGGTGTGACGTTAAACGCTGGTGTTGTCAGTGATGCATTAAGTGTTGCGATTGAAAACAATACGGTGATTGCGACACACCAAGTCTATGGTGGTTTAGCACATGCTAAAGCAGAAATTCGCTCACCTTATGCTATTGCCACTGTGGGCAGTGCATTAGATGTGGAAGTCATCAACGACGCACCCAATGCACAAGTGGTGCAAGGTACCTTTATCGCCCCTGCACATACATTAAAAGTATTAGCGCGTAAGCCAAAACAAGGCAGTACCGTTGATTTAGGTAAAGCGCATTGTGTTGTGGGTGTCGGACGCGGTTTTGCTAAGGCGGATGATATTGTACTTGCAGCGGCATTGGCGAAAGCCCTTCAAGGTGAAGTGGGTTGTTCACGCCCAATTGCTGAAGGTGAAGGCTGGATGGAACACGACCGCTACATTGGTGTTTCAGGTGTGACCTTAGGTGCGGATGTTTATGTTGCTGTCGGTATTTCAGGGCAAATTCAGCATATGGTGGGTGTGGATAGAGCAAAAATCATTGTTGGTATCAACAAAGATAAAAATGCCCCAATTTTCAATATGGTGGATTACGGTATTGTTGGCGATCTCTATAAAGTGTTACCTGCATTAACCGCGAAGCTTGGCGGCTAAATCCCCATCGGTCGCTTAGTGAACGTGTGCTAAGCGACCACACATAATAAAAGGATGGAAAGTATGTCAGACGATATTTTTGACGCCATTATTGTGGGTGGTGGACTTGCTGGTGGTACTGCTGCCTATGTTTTGGCGCAAGCAGGATGTGATGTATTAGTGGTTGAGCGAGGTAATTTCGCTGGCAGTAAAAATATGACGGGTGGGCGTTTATACGCTCATAGTCTTGAAAAAATTATCCCTAATTTTGCTCAAGAAGCGCCAGTTGAACGCCTTGTGACGCGTGAAAAAATTTCCATGCTAACGGAAACTGATGGGGTCACGTTAGATTATCAACATACTCAAAAAGAAGAGGAAGCGGCTCGATCTTATACTGTATTACGTTCTTCATTTGACCAATGGTTAATGGAAAAAGCAGAAGACGCTGGCGCACAAGTGATCACAGGTGTTCGTGTCGATGAAGTGTTGGTGAAAGAAGGCAAAGTGTGTGGTGTAAAAGCGGGGGATGATGAAATTGAAGCCCATGTAGTTATCCTCGCGGATGGTGTTAACTCGTTATTAGCAAAACAATTAGGGATGACACAAAAAGTTAATCCTCACACCGTGGCAGTAGGGGTTAAAGAGTTATTGGAATTCACGCCACAACAAATGGAAGACCGATTTGGTTGTACTAATGATGAAGGCTTAGCTTGGCTTTTTGCTGGCGCACCATCAGGTGGATATTTAGGTGGTGGATTCTTATATACCAATAAAAATACCGTTTCTTTAGGTCTTGTTTTAGGGCTACATAATGTCGATAAGTTCGAAAAAACGGTTCCTCAATTATTAGAAGATTTTAAACAACACCCTGTTGTTGCACCGCTTATCAAAGACGGCAAATTATTAGAATATTCAGCGCATATGGTACCAGAGGGTGGTATGAATATGGTGTCTGAATTAGTGAAAGATGGCGTATTAGTTGCGGGAGATGCTGCGGGATTTTGCTTAAATGTTGGCTATACCGTAAGAGGAATGGATTTAGCCATTGCTTCAGGTGAAGCGGCTGCAAAAGCGGTATTAATGGCGAAAGAGCAAAATAGCTATAGCCAAAAAGAATTAAGTTGCTACCAATCTTTATTAAATGACAGCTTTGTGATGAAAGATATGAAGTTATACAAAGACTTACCTTCTTTCCTCGATAATACAAGATTCTTTACGGATTACCCGCAAATGGCGGCTAACGTGATGCACGATTTATTTGTGATTAATGGCCCAGAAAAACCAGTGCATAAGAAAATACTGTCTCAAGTTAAGAAAGTGGGTGTAATGAACTTAATTAAAGATGGGTTTAAGGGGGTACGTTCTTTATGAGTCAAGTCAACGTAGACGTTAAATTAGGCGTCAATAAATTTAATGTAGATGAAGAAAATCCACATATTGTCTTAAAGGATGATATCGATCCTGCACAATTTGCAATCTTAATGAAAGCTTGCCCCGCGGGGTTATATAAAAAAGACGAAAAAGGGCAATATCTTTTTGATTATGCGGGATGTTTAGAGTGTGGTACTTGTCGTGTTTTATGTGGCGAGACGATTTTAAAAAAATGGGAGTATCCGTGTGGCACATTAGGCATTGAGTTTCGTTACGGCTGATGTAACAACACCAATCCCCCTTTAGCGTAACCTCCAAAATTTTAACTAGAGGGGGAATGAGCATTCTGAGTACATATTGATTCATATATGGGTCATAAAGCTTGAAATGATTTTTATATGCTCCATAACCCTGTTTTAAAACTTATCTCAACGAATGTATTTTTCGATATTCTGAAGGCGTCATAAAAAATTCTGATTTAAATTTTCGACTTAAATTAGAAATATCGCTAAATCCACATTCATACGCTAATTGTGTAATATTTTTTTCTGCCAAAAGAGGATTAACTAACGCTGCTTTATAATTCTCAAGACGTTTTTGGTAGATCCAACGAAGCACAGAGGTATTTTGTTCTTTAAATAACATCTGTAAATAGCGCACGGAGATCCCACAAGCATTTGCGCATTGATTAACACTTAAATCCGGATCGGAAATATGTTGCTCTAAATAGTGCTGAGCAAAATAAAACAGTGTTGATCTTCCTAAGCTTTGAGGTGGAGTTGCAATACTGTATTCGCTGAAAGCAGACGTGATTAAATTCAATAAAATATCAGCGAGTTGCTGAGCATGTTGGGCGGGCATAGAATCTAAGAAAGGGATATAACGCATCACGAAGCTATAAACGAGAGAGCCTGTAATACTATTACCTCGTATTGCTCTTGCAGTAAGATTTTGGGTATTACCTAAACGTGATGCCAGTTTCTCTCTTGGGATCAAAATTTTAAACAATGAGTAATCGTTATCAAAAGACCATGATACGGGTCTTGCCATATCAAAAATACAAAAGTCTCCTTGCCGTAGAAATGCAGTTCTTCCATCTTGAGTAAGATGGCTCGTTCCTGAACGCTGTATCTCAATTTGAAAATGCTCTTCTAAGCTAAGTTTATGCGTTAAAGGACGGCTACTCGCCCAGTGACCGTTAGACTCTAGCTGAATAAAGCGAATATTTGTCACCTTCTGCTCGACAATATTGGCATAAAATCGAGAATGAGGAGGCAATTCGACTTCATTGCATTCATAAGACGATAAAAAGCGGTCTTTTATTGTATCCCTGAATACGGAAAACCGATCTACGTCAGGGAGTTCCCGAGTCGTAAACATGCTTTTCATAGTACGCCCACTTTTATTGAAAGTATTTTTGTTGTGTCGCTATCAATCTAGTATAAAAACAACTTAAACTAGGTCGAAATAGAATAATGTTTTTATAACTTTAATCTTAAAATTAGAATAGTACGTTTAAATACTTGTTAACGGAGATATTCATTATCTTTCTTGTTAATAAATTAAAGGCAATATATTTAAAAATTTTTAATTTATTTAAACTAAAGTCATGTAAATTATAGAATTAATTTATAGCATTTTTTATGCTATCATTTCTATACTATTAATCCTAAGTTAATTTCCTATCTTTAGAGAGAGATCTCATAAATAAATTAAGAGTGATTATTATTAATATCTTATTTATTTCATTCTTTTCAGAGTATGAGTTAATATGGATTTTATGTACATAATAGAATTGGTTGTTAAATAAATTTGTTTTTTTATTGTTAATCATTATTTTATAAATTATCTATTAAATAGAATTAAATATTTATATAATTTAAGTGTTAATAATATTGGTATTATGTTTGTAACGTTCTTTTTAATATCATGAAATGTTAATTTTAAAAATATTTAACTACAACCATGAACATGAAATGGCTTGTTAATAAGGATTATAAATGGGTTGTAGTACTACTGAATGAGATGCTAAGTCTATCATTCCTAAAGTAGCTCCTTTTCTATAACTTCCAGCACCAAAATCAAGATTAATTGTATTAGCATTTTTTGACTGAAAGTTGAAACAAGGAGTGTGTCCACAAAGAAGATAATCAATACCCGTTATGAAGGGATAATACTTGGCTCTGGCTCGTCTGCGCCCTTCCAAACACGCTTTTAATGTTAATTTATCTTCTAGCAGAACGATATTTTTTAAAAAAACATTAATATCATTTATTTCAGGAAGAATTTCTGCATGTAGGATACAATATAATCTATTGTTATTATTGATAAATATAACCTTTGGAAGAGAATTTAATTTATTATATATCTGTCGTTGTTGTTTTATTGGTAGGGTTAAAAACCAGCTACTACCATTGTGCAATAATTTTCTTTTGTAGCTCTCTTGTGTGACTTGGTCGTGAGATTGATACCAATCGAGTATGGCTTGTTCATGATTACCTAGCACTATATAAAACCAAGGGTTATCTAATAATTTTATACAAGATAAGCTATCTTTTCCTCTATCAATTAAGTCTCCAACAGAAATAACTCTATCTTTAGTACTATCAAAATTTACTCTGCTTAGTAAACATTCAAATTCATCATAACAACCATGAATGTCACCTACGACAAAGTCCCTACCAAGCTTGTTGGGTAATAATGATATAACCATCCTTCCCTTTTTTTAATTTTCCTAGTGAGTGTACAATTTTTTTGTTCATGATATTATCTTGTTCATAGATTGTGAACAAGTTAAAGGTGTGAACAAATGTATCCTGATGAACTTTTTATGGAAAACCTTTACAAAAATCTTCCGAATCGAGTCAAAATCTTAGAGCTTGATCCTAGCGTAGATAATCAGTTATCACATGATGGTGTTATAAAAATGGAATTACCCAATTATAATACTTATCAGTTTAATGCTGAAATAAAATTAAATATAAATAAACAAAGAATAATGTCATATAATGAAAATATTTTATATAAAGATAAATCTAAGTTTATTTTAATCTCAAATTATTTAACGCCCAAAATTCAAGATTATTGTATTGATAATAATATCAATTTTATTGATTCAGTTGGAAATTTATTTATTAATAAAAAGGATATTTACCTTTATATTTCCGGAAGGAAAGGCACTCATCTATTAAAAAAAGAAACTCAAATGTCGCTAGGTATAATGAAATTATTATTTATATTACTTTCTGATGGAAGTAATATAAATTTAACCTATCGAGATCTCGCTGATTTATCTGGAATATCTCTAGGTATGGTCAATAAAGGAATGAATTACCTTAAGAAAAATAATTTATACAGAGAGTCAGGAGGTCATCGTCGCTTTATTTTTTCAGATGATATCTGTATGCAATGGATCAATGATTACGGAAGGATTTTACGTCCTAAATTAAAATCAGTTTATCTATCTGGTGATGTAAATTGGTTAGATATCCCACTTTATGATGGTGAATATTGGGGGGGAGAAGTGGCCGCATCTAAGTTGACTAATGGTTATCTTATTCCTGAGAACATTCAATTATTTACACCTATTCCTTTAATGGATAGAAGAAAAGCGCTTAATATGATCCCCGTTCAATTTAGTCATTTTCAGTTGGTTGAAATATTTTGGGGAAAATCATATTGCCTAAATAAAAGAGCTGAGGCTTTATTATCGGTTGCTGAATTGGTTGCAACACAAGATGAACGTAATATTGAAATAGCGAAGATAATAAATGAACAGTATTTACACATTAAGAACACCTTTAGCTGAAGAAACAAATCAAATTTTAATAAAAATTGCTCATATTTTCTCAGTACTTAAACTGCCTTTTTTTATTGCTGGTGCAACATCACGAGAAGTACTTCTCACTCACGTTCATGGGCGAAGAGCGGGAAGACATACAAGAGATATTGATATTGCTATTTTTTTACAGGATTGGGAGCAATTTAATTTATTAAAAGAGGAATTAACTAAACAAGGTGCTTTAGAAGTTCATAACAATATACATCGATTTATCTTTGATGGTATTGAACTAGATATTATCCCATTTGGTGATATTGCATCTGAAAATCAAATAGCTTGGCCACCAGATAGAGAAATTATTATGTCTGTAGATGGGTTTAATGAGGCTTTCCACTATTCAACTATTGTTCAAATATCAGCAGATATAAATATTCGTTTCTGTTCATTACCAGGATTACTGTTACTAAAACTCTTCGCATGGCGAGATAGAGGAAACGCTTCACCAAAAGATGCTATTGATATTTATAAAATTGTTTCAGAGTATCAACATATTGAAGACTCTAGGCTTTATGATAATTCAACATGGGGAAATGATGTTGATTGGCATACTGAGCGATTAGGTGCTCTTCTTGCTGGGAGTGATACTGCAACAATAGCTTCGCCAGATAGCTTAGAAAAATTATCTCTTTTAGATAAAGAATTGTTTATTGATGCCATTGTTAGACAACTAGATCCTTCTTCTAATCAAACTGATTTAGCCATCCAATTAATTAATGACTTTTGGAATGGGTTACTTGGTTTATAAAACATTGTTTATCCCATATTTAGCCCACTAAAATAAGTGGGCTAAATATAGTTATTTTTTTTCTTTAGCGTAGACCTTGCACACTTTCAACAAGATTGGCTAATTGTGATACTACACGGTCGCCAATATCGCCATTATCACCACCTAATGCTTTATTACGCATAAAATCTTTCTTGATTTGTTCCCAGCGGAGTGTGTCTTTCTCTGTTAATTTTCCACGTAATTCCGCGAGTTTTAGTAAGTTCTCTTCGGCACCCGTTGTGAGTAGTTGTGCTTCACCAAGATAGTGATCGTCTAACAAGCGTTCAATTTCTTCATCATTCATTACCGCAGAAACTTTCTCACTGAGCTTATTCATATTGCGGTAACTGCCTTGTAAGCGAAATGCTGGCTCTACGCGATATTTATCTGATTGTGCAGCACTGGCAATATATTGCTGATTTACTTTTAAAATAACATTGCGTAGCGTAATTAAGTGCTTAAGTACCATCACAATTTCATTAATTTCAGCATCAGAATAAGGGTAACTTAATGTGTTAGTAGAGACAGATTTCCCCATCGCCTTATCCACTAAAATATAAAGATCGTTGAGATCACGTAGTGCCAGTGGCGCTAATACCGCATTCGAGGTTAAGCTATTTTCGATATAACTCAGTGCAAAAGCGTCATCCATGCCGCCTAATACCTCACCTAAGTTATAAATATCAGCACGGTTAGCCAGCATATCAGGAATACGGAATACTTCGCCTGATTCGGTATAAGGGTTACCCGCCATAACGACACAGAATTTTTTACCACGCATATCATAGGTTTTGGTTTTTCCTTTCCATACCCCTTCAATACGTCTTGTTCCATCACAGAGCGAAATAAATTTTTGTAAGAATTCAGGATGGGTATGCTGAATATCATCCACATACAACATCACGTTATTTCCCATTTCTAATGCCAAATTGAGTTTTTCAAGCTCTTGTCTTGCTGTTGCATTAGGTGCTTGTTCAGGATCGAGTGACAGCACGTTATGCCCTAACGCAGGACCATTGATCTTCATAAAAATTAGACCTAAACGTGCTGCTGCATATTCCATTAAGGTGGTTTTACCGTAGCCTGGAGGGGAGATCATTAATAATAATCCCATTAAATCAGTGCGTTTTCCTTCTCCTAAAGCACCAATTTGTTTTGCCATATTGTCGCCAATAATGGGTAAATAGACATCATTAATCAGTTTGTTACGGACAAAAGAGCTTAACGGTTTGGCTTTAAATTCATGCAGTTTTAAACGTTCACGTTCATCACTGACTATTTTTTGTCGCAAGCTAAGATACTGTTGGAATGCAGGAATAAAGTTCTTTCTTTGCCCTCGCATTCGACTGAAATAGTCATCTAAACTGAGTGATAACGCTTGGTTTTCAATGGTAGGGTGAGAGCCTAACAAGCCCGTTACTGTAAAGTACAAATCGGCTTCGCTATAACGCGCTGATGCGACTTTATCTAAAATAATGATAGCGATAGCACCCGGTATATAAGGCGTAAGATCGGCATAATCAGGTAGAGAGCACAGCCCTTGTAGCCAATTTTGGATCAGCGCCCAACGCTGTGCGTATCGCGTACCTAAATTTTGTTGTGAACGATTAAAGTCCATCCACATATGAGCTTCTTCTAATCGACTTTGCAGTGCAATCACTAGCTCTTTAGCGTATTTGCTATAAACCAATTCAATAGGGGTTCTCGCCAACGCAAAGCTTAAATATTCTGAAGCTTGTATCGGAATATAGTGTTCGCACTCAATCGGATTATCATGAAGGAATAGGCGTATATCCGCTTCGATTTCAGCTTGTAGATCGATTAATGCATCATCTGTATGGAATAATTGCTGAATATTAAGCGCTGTTCTTGCTCGTTCTGGCCACAGTGCAGGGTATTGCTCATTTTGTTTCGTTTCCCAAAATAGCGCGGCTATTGCGCGTGCAGTCGGGTTATAGCGAAGAAGGTCGGCACTTTCGCCGATTGGGATCAGTTTTTTTAATATAGCGATCGCATCGTGATCGTGGATACCTTTTTCATAGCCTTCTTTATAACGTGGCGTTGCAAAGTCACGTACGAGTTTTTCAAGTTTTTCTGGAATGGTGAGTGCTTCTTTTAGTGTTTCGTAATCCAGACCATCTTGACGTTTTGCTGCCGCATAAATAATAGAATAAGCAAGGTATTCTGCACGATAAACCGTGTCTGATTCAGACTCAAGCGAGGCATTCCAATAAGGCTGTAATTGAGCAAGCTCTGCATTTTCAATTGGCTCTTGGTAATCTGTTCCTGTCAGGTATAGCCAGAGCTTATCTTCTTTAGGCAAGATAGTGAGGTCAAGCTCTTGCGTATTAACACTAAAACGGTGGCGAGGTCCTAATTTAATGACGTTGCCGCCATCTTCAAAAATATCCGTTTTATCTCGCAGAATACGAATAGCCTGATCACGAGAAGATTTTAGGCGTGCATCAATATCATCAGCTTTGACGTTATCATTGATTTCTCTTAGCTTTTCAATGATCTCTCGTGTTTTTAATGATAATGGATCTGATGCAAAAAAGGCATTTAGCTCATCTTGTGATTGCAAGCGAGATGTTCGGCGTTGCAGATTTTCCAGTAAGCGATTTGCAGCAGTAAGCAGACTTTGTGATCGACGTTGGCGATCATCAAGCAGTACTTGTTTATGCGACTCAAAGGTTTCAACTAACTCTTCACGTTTAGCAAGAATATCATCAAGAAATTCATCATGATGGCTAAACTGGCTCTCTAGCTCTTCTAATTGAAGCAATAAGCGAGAAAGCTGATCGTCACAACGTTCAGGATCGGTTGCCAGAGATAATGCATTGGTGATCCCTTGGCTAAACAAGCGAAATTGAGCGCCAAATTGTGCCACACTTTCGATACTACTTTGTGATTTGCGTTTTTGTTGTAATCGAGCGCGGGATTGGTTTAGTTGAGCGTAGATCTGTGAAATCGCATCAATAATCTGTGTTTGTTGGGTGACATCTTGGAATGTTAAAGATGCCATTAAGTTAGAAAGCATATCTAAATCAGCAGACATTTTTTCCATGTCATTCATCGGAATATCTATCTGTGCGCTGTTTTGTGCTTTCTCAATAAGATTTTCAAAGGTAACAAGCTGAGTTTTAAATGGTTGTAACGCTTTATCACTAGCCAGAAAAAGAGCCGTAGCTTGAGAAACGCGTTGCTGAGTCTCTGTAATTTCCGCTTCCATCGCACTAAGCTTGGTTAAATCCATATAACGGAATTCACGCAAGGAAATAAGATGTCCACGATGGGCATTTAGTGAATTTAAGCTATCAACAAATTGTTGTATATCAGTCCAACTATCAGGCAGTGTTAAAGTCAGTAGTGATTTTTGGCGATTAACGGCTTCAAGCATGGATTTAGCAGATTGTTGACGAATACTTTCTACTTTTTCATATTCATCAAGCACTAATTCGCTGGTTTGAGCGATATCTTTAAGTAGCTTTCCAATCCCTAAACAGTGTTCATCGTTAAACCAATAATAGAGATCTAATAAATTTTTAGGTTGTGAACTGAGTTGCTCATAACGAGCAATAGAAATTTGATCACCTTCAATTTCTTTTGCGACATGCAAAATTTCGGAAATGCCTCGAACTAAATCAGCATTACCAATTCTTCCATAGAAACCATTACGAGGAGGTTGTTTATCGGCAAATTCTTCAGAATAGAAAGGCGTTTGCCAAACTTGCATTGGATGAACGCGCGTTGCTTCTTCGCCTTCACCTTCAAACAGTACCATTTTCCCATCTTCTAACATCGCATAGCCGTGACCGACTAAAGGCACAGCAAGTTTGCGCTCAATCATATTGTAATTGAAAAGCGCAAGGCGACCTTGTGAAGGGGAGTAGAACACATATAACACGTCTTCACCATTAGGCGAACGGCGTAGACGACGGAAATACATCCCTTCCATTGGTTGATCAAAGGTTTTGTATTCACCATTTTGTAGGTAATAACCACCGGGGAAAATAATGCCGTGATCTTCAGGTAATTGGACGCAAGCTTGCCCGATTGCATCGATGCGTTGTACGGTTTGCGTCAACATGTTGTAGACCAAATAACGCCAATTCTCTTCTCGATACGGTAAGATTTTTAACAGAATTAAACTGCCAGTTTGAGCATATTCAATTTGGGCATCATCGAGAGATTGGTTTTTGTCTAATACGGCCTCACGATAAATCCCTAAACCATCTTCGGTATTATTTTCACATTTAACTGTTAAATCACCGCCGGTTGTTTCGACAAAAACGGTATCAAGAATATTGATATGGGGAAAACGACCATTGACCGTGTCTTCGCGCTGAGTCTTTGTCCATTCAAAATCATAGGCAGGAGGAAGGGCGATATCGCGCTCGCCACGATTATCAATATATTCAATACGCTGTTTATCACTTGAAATCGCCCAACGAAAAACACGCACATCAGTAATACGCGCGCCAATTTGGAAGCTAGCAAGTAATTTTCCATCACGCTCAACTAACTGTAATAGCTGTGTATTTTTGTAGTAAGTATAAAGCTCTGTAAAATCTTGAATAAAGCGATTGTCGTTTAAAAAAGTATTTTCATAAGGTACAGCTTCAACATCAAACTCACCTTCATTTTCAATTAAACGATAAAGAGAAAAAACATCTTCAAGATGTATTTCACGTTTTAATCCAAGGAAAACGTTATAACCAAACAGTAACCACTCACCGACACGAACAATATCTCTGGCTTGGCAGTTATTTTCAGTACGAATACGAATACGGCCAATAATATCCATTTGGCTTTGACCAAATTCATCTAAGCGATGCTGATTTAGCTCAGTGGCTTTTTGATGAAGTTGTTGACCTTGCTCCGTAAGGCGTTTGCGTAAGATTTCATACGCACCACCTTGTGCAACGGCGCTATCGAGTATTTCCTGTTCGCGATTCGTATCCAGAATTTCAGACATGGTATAACGGATTTCCTTGGCTTAAACGATAAAAACAAAAGAAAGACACAGAGATAAACGCTATGTCTTTCCACCTCCTTTAAATGAAATTATTCTTCTTTAGAGGAGTCTGATTTAGTTGTCACATCTTTAATTAACTGGCTGGCTCCTTTTGTTGCCATAAATCCATTAATTAAATCTTGAACTTCAGGATTTTTTAATAAAGAAGCAACATCGAGTTTTTTATCTTGTTGAGTGCGGTTAATCAGCTTTTCAACGTTCTCTTTGGCAAAACTGCTCTTATCCATAAAACCATCAACGGCTTTACCTAAGCTTAATGCTTTAGAGAAGGTATTAAAGAAGTTGCCATCACCGCCCACAATTTCAATATTGGTTTTGCTAAGAGCAGCAGCCAATACATCAGCTTGTTCGCGTGCAATTTCTTTGTTGGCTTCAATAGATGCCATTGCTTGTTCAAATTGTTTTTCAAGACGCATACGGAACTCTTCGTGCGAGCGTGCCGTATCGCTAAGGTGATCCATCGATTTAAATTTATCAGTTAAGCCATCTGCTTCTGCTTTCAAGCGTTGGCGAATAACTTCAGCTTGTGCTGAACCTAATTGACCTTCGCCTCGCGCTTGAGCCGCGAGTTTCTCTTCAAGAATTTTCGCATCAGCTAAACCGAGTTTCTCTTTTGCATTGGCTTGTTGTTCTTCACCACGCGCTTGAGCTGCTAATTTTTCTTCTAAAATTTTTGCTTCTGCAAGACCTTGCTGCTGTTGAGCGAGCGCTTTAGCTTCCATCACTTGTGCTTCAGTTAAGCCTTTCTCTTTCATGCCTCGCGCTTCCGCTAAGAGTTTTTCAGCGGTGACATTCGCCAGCACTAAACCTTCTTTCTCTTCGGCTTCTGCAGTTGCTTGGCGTACACGAGCCTCGGCAAGACCTAATGCTGCGTGCTCTGCTTCAATACCTTCCGCTAAACGTTTTTTCGCTTCGGCTTGTTTTACAGAGGCTTCTAATTCAGCTTTCGCCATTGTGCTAATTTCTTCAGCTTTATGTTTAGCACTAGATTCATCGGCCTCAGCTTTTTTCACTTGGCGAACTAAAGATTCTTCCGCTTCAGCTTGTGCATTAATCACAGTGACTTGGCGCATACGTTCAGCTTCTGAAACTTCACGTACTTCTTTAATGCGTTCTTCTTCTTGAGCTACCGTTTTTTCTACGGCAACACGTTCACGGATAACGTTTGAGATGTTTTTACGCTCTTCTTCTAACGCTTTCTCTTTCTCAATACGTTGCAGTTCAACTTCACGTTCACGAGCAACAATCTCTAATTCTCGAGCGCGATTTACACGCTCTTGCTCAATAGTGACTGCGCGGGTGCGATTTTGTTGTGCAACTTCCACTTCGCGCATACGGTTTTCTTCACGGATCTCAATTTCTTGTTGAGTCTGAATACGAGCCTGTTCTGCTTTAAGGCGCTCTTCTTCTTGTACACGTAAGGTTTCTGACGTTTCACGAGCACGAATATTATCGATTTCACGTTTTTGGCGTGCTTCTGCATCGGCTTGTTGACGTTCTAAAGCAAGGCTGGCTTCACGAGTTTCAACATTTTTCTTTTGGATAGCGAGTTCTTGATCGCGCTCTTTTTGGTTAGTTTCAATATTATGAATGGCGGTAATTTCCGTTATTTTACGGATACCTTCAGAGTCAAAAATATTATTAGGATCAAGCGCTGATTTCGGCGTTTGTTCTAAATAGTCGATAGCAACGTCTTCTAACGCATAACCATTAAGATCTTTACCAATAACATCAACGATGCGATCACGGAAATTTTGTCTATCTTCAAAAAGTTTCGATAGCTCAAGTTGTTTACCTACTGTTTTTAATGCTTCTGAGAATTTAGCACTAAATAGGGTACTGACTGCTTGATGATCTGACGCTCTATCAACACCAATGGCTTTTGCAACTTTTAGTACGTCTTCAGTGGTTTCATTCACTCGTAGATAGAAAGCAACCGTGATATCTGCACGTAAGTTATCTTGGCAAATCAGCCCATCTTTACCACGACGGTCTACTTCTAACGTTAAAAGAGAAATACGCATAAACTCTTTTTTGTAGATAACAGGATAAACCAATGCACCCGTAAAATGGACTTTAGGTTGTGAGGTCATGTCATTGACAATTAAGGCAGTACCTTGAGGCACTTTAATATAGAAAGCCTTAAATAATCCAAATAATCCTAAAATAATTAGGATTGCGAAACCAACGACAGTTAAGAAAGGCATAACGAAAGCCAAATCCATACTTTTTTCTCCATAGGTTCAGACGATACCGTCATTTTTTAATATTTTTGTCTGCTAACTAAATTAGATCTCATCGAATAGGTATTAATGATGAAATTCATCTTCCGTTACGACTTGATAACTGTGAGTGAGCGCGTCATAACTAATAATCACGACGCTATCACCTCGTTTAATATTTTCTTGTTCTGGCGCTCTAATTTGTAAAATTAAACCCGCGCCCCCATCTTCTAAAACTGCTTCACCTTTGTTTTCCGTTACATTTGCTGATCGCACTATGGCTAATTTACCTACCAATTGATGTACTGATTTAGGCTTATTACGCGACACCAGTTTTTTACGAACAGGTTTCAAACATACCGCAGTAAGATTAAGTGAAATAAAAGAGATAATGATTAAAGCAACAAAGCCCGCTAAATAATGAATAAAACCGGTTTCAATAGCGCTGATAATCCAATAATTAGTAAAGTAACTGATAAACCAGCCAATCAGGATAAAGATGGTTAAAATAATAGTGACTGGGATGCCAGCTAATCCTAATTTTGTTAACCAACCCGCGAAACCGGTGGCATCAACATCTAATTCACTATCAATATTAAATAAATCAATATCTAATAATCCAAAAGCAGCACAAAGCCAATAAAAAGAGATAATAATAAGTAATCCACTGAAAATAATGCTGGGAAAAGCTAGGCTATTTTGGAAAAACAAATTCATAAAAAGTTCTCTTAATTTAAGAAGATGGTAATATTCTTGTCATATTAATATCTCTTATCATACTTTAATACGCTGAAAAAGCATGTAGTTATAATCACATTCTCTATTTATTTCTATATTTTATCTTTTATGGAATTTAATATAACCTATTGAGATAATTGTAAATAATATTCGGTATTATTGCGTATAGAATCAGATCATTCTCTAAAAAATAATAAAAACATTTTCATCTATTAAATATCATTTCTTATTAATTGAATAAGTGTTTTGTTATAAAAAATAGAAATTTTTTAAATAAAAACGCTATAACATTAAAAAAACGACACTGATTGTGTTGTGTATTCCATGCAGCATTATCGGTGCGATTAATGAGCGAGTGCCTATTCTGACTTGGCAAAGCACAACACCCACAACAAAAATAAGGATAAATGTAGTGATTGACTCATATTGAGTATGCATAGCGGCAAATAGCAGTGAAGAGATCATAATGGCGACCCATTTTCCTATATTGCCATACCACATACCTGCATTGAGTAGAAAACCTCTAAAAATGATTTCTTCAGTAATTGGTGCAATAAACATAACAGAAAGGGCAAATAAGAAGAAAGCAAAGCCTGTAATAGATTCAATTTCTGTAACCCACGAATCATCTTCAGAGCCTAAAAATAAGCTTATAAAATATAATCCCAGTAAGGCTAAAAAAGGGGCTTTTAGCGTATTCCATTGAAGGTGACCTAACGGCATTAATTTAATATTTTTTTGATAGGCAAACCAAATAATGAGGCAGTAGGGGAGATAAATAAAAAAGCTGATTAATGAGATGATATAAGAAGATTGAAACAATGCAGCAGGTGAAGGCGTTAGCAATAGACTAAAAGAGGAAAAAAAGTAGCCTATAAAGGCAAGGACGCAGATAACTGAATGATAAATTCGATCTTTGGGAAATTCCATTTATGTTTGTCCTTGTATGGGAGGTATCTTTTAATTTTACAGAATATTGATGACAATGTTCAAATGATTAAATCATTAATCAATTTAAATATACAAAGTGACTTTATTATTTTTATTAATGAACGATTAGAGGAAATATACTTAGATTAACATCTTGATAAAAAGGTAGAAAATGGCAAACATTATTTATTTGACAATAAAAGGTAAATATTTTCCTTTGTGATTTTTTATAAACACAGAGGATTTATATCTTAATATTGGTGCAGAAGAGAAACAAACGATAGCTATAGTAATGAAAAATGCCATTATTAAACTAGCATGATTGTTATCTGAATTAAAATAAATAGCAGAACATAGAGTAAAAATAAGAAGTAAAAAAACTAAAACTAATCGCAATAAACCATTCCCTAGATTTATTACCTCAACCTACATGCTATTTCCTGATCTTTTTGAGAATTTCTTTATTTTGTGGATATCTTTTGATGTGAACCCATTTTTTAACATTAAGCCTTCAATTCCATTTCTCATAATTTATCTTCCTTATTCTCATATGAGACAAAGATATCTGAACTAGCATATTATTAATAGTATTGTATTTATTTTGAGCTACTTTCTAATAGATAAAAATAAGGTAGGTAGAAAGAGAAAAGGTGATGAAGTGCATCTGGTTAATAACAACAACTAGCTTAGTCTATAAAAGCAAAAAACCAGCCCTAAGGCTGGTTTCTTTAAAGATGGTGCCCGAACTCGGAATCGAACCAAGGACACGGGGATTTTCAATCCCCTGCTCTACCGACTGAGCTATTCGGGCTAACGAGGCGCATTAAACCGTATTCAGCGTGATGCGTCAACGTCTTTTTAATAAAAAATGCAAAAATAAGTTCGTTTGCTTTCTTTTTACTCTATTCGAGTTTAAATTTTCATCATAAGCGCTTTTTTAGTAAAAAATGCTTAAATAACAATCAGTAAAGATATTCGCTTTTTTGCATATCAAAGAGAAAACCTTCTCTTTTTTTGATGATTAAATTTGTTTTTTGCTATTCTGTAGATAGAAATTGAGTACAAACAAAAAAACAGATCATTTTTCTCGTTTTCCAACGCTTACAACTAACTTAATGCGCCATTTTTTCGGCATTGAGCAATCTTAAGAATATCCTCTGCCAATAATTTTGCTGTAACAATATCATCAGCATGATGATTCACCATTAAACGGCTTAGACAGCCCTCTAAGATGAGTTCCATTTGTTTAGCGACTAATTCACTGTCTTCGATATCAAGCTCGCGTAGTAGCGTTCTAGAGTAATCAAAAGAGCTTTGCTTTTGGCGTTGGCTTAATTGGTGAATTTGAGAGTGTTCATCAGGATATGCGCTACAAGCAGCAACAAATAAACAACCGGGGAATCGGTTTTTTTCTAAGCGCATAGCGAGTTGATCGTAACGCGCCAGTAATTTTTGTTCGATAGTGAGTTCTTCATTTAACATCACTTGGCGTTGCCAAATATCAATTTGCTGTCCGTGGTGGCGAAGACAATCAAAAATCAATGCGTCTCTATCAGGCCAAAAAGGGTGAAGATCAGATTCGTTGATACCTGAATCTTGAAGAAGCTCAGGTAAGGTTGCAGCTAAGCCGTATTGTTCTAACTGGATAAGTACGTGGTCTAATAACGCTTCACGTTGCACGGAAATCTCCTTAAATCACGTTGTCGCGAGAACATCATAATTAGCAGACTTTAGCTAAAAATGAAAGCGAGGAGCGATAGGCTAAAATGAAAATACCCCATCTTGCGACAGGGTATTTTCTTATTTTTTATTTCTTTTAAGCGCTAAGCACTTTTTTGCAATGTTTTAATTTTTTACTTCAAACTACAAAATCATACTGCCGAAGAGGAAACCAAATGCGACAGCTAATACCACACCAATAGTACCTGGGATAAAGAATGGGTGGTTGAAGACTAATTTACCGATACGAGTTGTACCTGTGTCATCCATTTGAACTGCTGCAACCAGTGTTGGGTAAGTTGGCAGAATAAATAGACCAGAAACCGCAGAGAAAGAAGCAATGGCAGTTAATGGAGTTACACCTAATGCTAAAGCCATTGGCATTAACGCTTTCGCTGTTGCTGCTTGAGAATATAACAGAGCAGAACAGAAGAAGAAGATAACCGCTAATAACCAAGGATGGCCAGTGATTAAGTCACCCGCAGTCAGTTTGATCCAATCGATGTTGCTTGAAACGAAAGTATCACCTAACCATGCAACACCCAGAATACAAATACATGCACTCATACCTGCTTTAAAGGTACTTGAGTTTAAGATGTTGTCAGTTTTAACTTTACAGAAAACAGTGATTAAGGTTGCAACACTCAGCATGATGATAAGAATAGCGTTAGTCGTATTCATCAGTGGAGTTTTGACAAGACCTAAGCTTGGGCTGTTGACAATTGCATAAGTTACAACACACAGAACGCCCAGTAGGAACAGCATTACAGATGATTTAGCACCTGGTAATGTTTCTCTACGTGCTTGGCTACCACGTAATTCAACCAGACCTTGTTCTAAACGCTCACGATAGACAGCATCATCAGACAGTTTTGAGTTAAATACCCAAGACACGATGAATGACATCAGAATGATAGCAAGGAAAGTCGCTGGTAATAAGATAGACAGCAGAGTGATATAACTTACAGTGTGACCTTCACCCACCATTGCTGGGTTTTCCATGACAGAAGCCATGTAAACAACAGCAGCAGAGATAGGAGATGCAGTAATACCGATTTGAGCAGCAACAACACCTGTTGATAAAGGACGGCAAGGTTTGATGCCTTGTTCTTTTGCAACTTCAGCGATAACTGGCAGTGTTGCTAAAGAGATGTTCCCTGTACCTGCAAATAGAGTTAAGAAATAAGTCACAATAGGCGCAAGAATTGTGATGTATTTGGGATTACGTCTTAACAGTTTTTCAGTTTGGCCAACAAGGTAATCCAAACCACCAGCAACCTGCATTGCAGAGATTGCGGCAATAACAGCCATAATGATGGAGATAACATCAAAAGGGATTGAACCAGGTTTAACACCGATAGCAGCTAAAACTAAAACCCCTAAACCACCGGCAAACCCGATACCAATTCCCCCAAGTCTCGCACCGAGGAAAATGGCCAGCAGAACGATAATCAATTCTACGGCTAACATAGCGTTTACTCCTTGAGATAATTAAAAAAATGAGAAAGATAAGTTAAATTTTTGTTTTTACAATCAAGTAAAAAGGCACGTCTCTTAAAGAGTCCGTGCCTTACATTTTTAAGAGCTCATTCTTATGTTTAACATGATTATGTTATGAAACATAATTATTAATCATCGAAGCGTTTTGCTTTGTAAGCCGGGTTTTTTAAGTTCTCAACAGAGAAGATATCATCCAGTTGTTCTTCGGTTAGTAAACCGCGTTCTAGAACAACTTCACGTACACTCTTACCTGTTTCAGCACAAATCTTACCAACGATATCACCGTTATGGTGACCGATGAACGGGTTCAGATAAGTAACGATACCGATTGAGTTGAATACGAAGTGTTCACAGATTTCTTTATTCGCAGTGATACCATCAACACATTTTTCTACTAAGTTACGGCAAGCGTTGCTTAACAGAGAGATTGATTCGAACATTGCTTGGCCGATTGCTGGTTCCATTACGTTTAATTGTAATTGACCTGCTTCAGCAGCCATAGTCACACAAGTGTCATTACCGATAACTTTAAAGCAAGCTTGGTTAACAACTTCTGGAATAACTGGGTTTACTTTAGCTGGCATGATTGAAGAACCTGCTTGTAGTTCTGGAAGGTTGATTTCTTTCAGACCTGCACGAGGACCAGAGGACAGTAAACGTAAGTCATTACAGATTTTAGACATTTTCACAGCTAAGCGTTTTAATGCACCGTGAACCATGACATAAGCACCACAGTCAGAAGTTGCTTCAATTAAGTCTTCTGCTGGAACACAAGCTAAACCAGTTACTTCTGCTAATTTTTTAACAGACAGTTCTTGGTAACCAGGCGCTGTATTCAGACCAGTACCGATAGCTGTTGCACCTAAGTTCATTTCTAACAGTAACTCAGCAGTGCGTTTCAGGTTTTTGATTTCTTCTTTCATCAGTACAGAGAAAGCGTGGAATTCTTGACCTAAAGTCATTGGTACAGCATCTTGTAATTGAGTACGACCCATTTTCAGGATGTCTTTGAACTCAACTGCTTTTCTATCAAAACCTGCTTTCAGCAGTTCGATAGATTCTGTTAATTTGATAATAGAGTTATAAACCGCTACACGGAAACCACAAGGATAAGCGTCGTTTGTTGATTGGCTCTTATTGACGTGGTCATTTGGGTTCAGGTATTGGTATTCACCTTTTTGGTGGCCCATTAATTCCAGACCGATGTTTGCGATAACTTCATTGGTATTCATATTTAATGAAGTACCTGCACCGCCTTGGAATACATCAACTGGGAATTGATCCATGTGTTTACCTGTTTCTAATACTACGTCACAGGCTTTGATAATCGTATCAGCGATTTCACGAGGAATAGTGTGAAGCTCTTTGTTTGCTAATGCAGCAGCTTTTTTCACCATTACCATACCGCGGATGAATTCTGGAACATCATTGATGGTACGATCACTGATGTAGAAGTTTTCAATTGCACGTAAAGTGTGGACGCCGTAGTAAGCATCAGCAGGAACTTCTCTTTTACCTAACAGGTCTTCTTCGATACGAGTTTTATTTGACATGAGAACCTTCTTATTAAAATTTTAACTGTCTAGTTATGCGCTTGTTAATAAAATATATCGTTAACGGTTAATAATGTAATATAACTTACCGTTTTGCTTAGTACTGACACGATCATATTCGGGTTGTAAACAAATACCTTTAAGCTGGATCACTTTATAAGTAAATAACCTCTAAATATTTTCTTTTTGTGATCTATCTCATGGATTTTACAGTTCTACTTCTCTTTTCAACGCCCCTTGAAAAGGAGTGTTAGGCTCCCCATTATTATGTAGATAAACTAAGAAAAAGCGAGTTCGTAAACCATCACCTTAGATGTAGTTCACACTCCTTTCTATTAATAATATGAATCTTTTTTTATAAAAAGGAGAACCAAGTGCGTTGGCTCCCATTAATTGTTATCTGTCTTCTTATCTATATAGAAGCCGTTATTTTCGTCAATGTGGCATCTTCTATTGGCGTTCTTACAACACTATTCCTTGTGGTGCTGACTTCTTGTGTTGGTGTCTCACTGGTAAAAAATCAGGGCGTAAAAAATATTGCTTCAATGCAACAAAAACTGGCAGTGGGTGAAGTGCCAGCAGCCGAAATGGTGAAAAGCGTTTCGTTAATTCTGGCAGGTATTTTACTGTTGATACCGGGCTTTTTTACAGATTTCTTGGGCTTGCTGTTGTTGTTACCGCCATTGCAAGCGCTATTAGTGACAAAACTGATCTCTCGAATTCAAGTTTATTCGGCAGGTCATGGTCAAAGTGGATTTTCTTCTAATCAGAATGGAACAACCTTTGAAGGTGAGTTTCAACGCAAAGAGGATTCACCGAGTAACCAACTGAATAATAAGACGGAAGATCAGGATAACGACCATTTTTCTGACAAAAAATAATTAGCCCAAAGCATAATCAACTGAATTGGGGAAAATTTGAAAAAAAATCATACTTCTCCCCTTGAAGTTTTACTGGATGCCCCCACTTGTATCGTCATGGTACTGGTTCATCTTGGGCACTGGTATCAACCTTAATCCTGATATGGACTTTTTTATAGGAGCACTATTAATGAAGATTCGTCCATTACATGACCGTGTTATTGTTAAACGTAAAGAAGTCGAAGCTAAATCAGCAGGCGGTATCGTACTGACTGGCACTGCGGCGGGTAAATCAACTCGTGGCGAAATTTTAGCCGTAGGTCAAGGCCGTATTATGGAAAACGGCGACGTTAAACCGCTGGATGTTAAAGTTGGCGATATCGTAATTTTTAACGACGGTTATGGCGTTAAAACAGAAAAAATTGATAACGAAGACGTGCTTATCATGTCTGAAAGCGACATTTTAGCAATTGTAGAAGAATAATTTTTCTCTTTTAAGATCTTCTTAAACTGAACGAATTCAAAGGAAATATACGATGGCAGCTAAAGACGTCAAATTCGGTGTAGATGCTCGTAATAAAATGTTACGTGGTGTTAATGTTCTTGCAGATGCAGTTAAAGTAACTTTAGG
>JAEYFY010000347.1 GCA_023454395.1 Pseudomonadota bacterium | reverse complement strand
TTTTTTATTCATTTTGTGATGATGACTTAAAGCTATTTCTTTGTTCATTCTGTACCTTCAGTTATATTAAAATTTAATAACATTAATTAAGGATCAAAAATAAAAGACGCGAAGATTCTCTAGTTTCTAGAGAAATAATTACTTGAAGGGCATCTCAAAAATATGATTTCATGCCACAAAAATAGATAGATTGACTACACAATCACAAATTAATAGATAGATTAAACAAAATCAGATCACTTATTGTTATATTACAAACAAGCAAAATTAACCTATTTCAATATTAACCTCATTGATAACAATATTTAAATCAACTTAATAAAGAGAACTTAAATAAATAAACAAAAATATCAAATTAATTAACAATTTTTTTGAGAATATTTTTCTCTATTTAACTTTAGCCTAAAAAAATATAATCCACATTATTTTTAATATAAAAAAAACAGTATCTTTATTTTAAAAATACTGTTTTCCTTTTAATTTGGTGTTACTACTTAGTTTTATTCTGAAGGTGTGATTTCCATTTGCCCTACCATACCTTTATCTGCATTTTCTAATAACTGACTGTAATATAAGAAAGGGAAATGCGAATAAGAAGGCTGTTTTAATTCCACCAGCAATTCACTTTGAGTCTCAATCCAAACGGTATCTTTCCAACCAAAATCTGCAGGAGCTGGTTTCTGACCATTATGGTTAATCACTTTAAAACGGGCGCCTTCAATATGAAATGCTTGTGGTGTCGGCACTGTTACAAGCCAACGCTCCCACCCATTTTGCTTACCCACTAAATCAATTCTTGAAAGCTCCCAACGCGCATTATTTATTCCCGGAGGGCTGTTATGCAGTTGAATGGTTCTAGGCTGAATAGAAGTAGTGATTTGTGTGTCATCTACCGCTAATTGTGCGGGTGCTTTGTCTGTCACTAATGACATTAATCCTGTTGGTTTAATGGTTAGTATATTGGCATTACGTAATAAATCAGACGGTTCAAAAATACCTCGAAGCCTATCCATAAAGCCGGCACTTTGCCCTGCGGTAATGGTGACTTCACCACCTTCAGACATATCAACCAATATTTCACGTCGCTCACCCGGAGCCATTGGAATTGATTTCAGCTCCACGGGAGACGTTAATAACCCCTGATCAGAAGCGATAAGGTAAAGAGAACGACCATCGTTTGCAGTTAGTTCATAACGACGAGCATTAGATGCATTGACTAAACGTAAGCGTATCCAACCTCTAGAGACTTCGATATAAGGATCTTCACGTCCATTGACTAGCAATGTATCGCCATAGAAACCATCACTAGCGGCTTCTTTGTCGTATTGTGGTGTACCAAAATTATCAATCCGCTTATCTTGAATAATGATCGGAAAGTCATTCACTCCATAATGTTTTGGTAAAGGTAGGGATTTGCTCTCTTCATCTTCCACAATCCACATTCCCACCAATCCATTATAAACATGAGGTGCCATTTTAAAGGGCGTATTGGCGTGATACCAACATGTTGCTGCTTTCTGACGAATAGGCAATACTGGCGACCAATAAGCACCGGGTGACATTAATCTTGCCGCACCACCGACTTGGGTTCCCGGAACTAATAAGCCGCTTACTGTCATTGATACCGCTTCATTAAGGCGGTTACTATAAATAAGTTTTATATCATCGCCACTTTTGACTTTGATTGTCGGTCCCGGAGTGGAGCCATTGATCCCCCAAACTTCCACTTTTTGCGTACCATTAAATGCCCAATGCACATTTTGCAATGTCAAAAACAACGGCTGACCACGACGAGATTCCAACAATGGCGGTATAGGTAATTGTTTATCATTAACTGATTCAGCACGAACAGAAGAAGATATAGAGCCCAGACATACCGCTAAGCCTGAAGCCTGAATAAACTGGCGACGACTAAATGACATACTTTCTCCGCAACAAAATACAAATATTCCTATCGCATAATCAAAAATACTGTGACAGGAAAAAAGCTGCTGTGATTTAAAGACAAAAGGACTTAAATGAAATTACGGGAGCATAATAGCGCGGATATGACATAAATCCTAAAAATAGTTGATAACCAGCACTCTAAATAATTCAAAGTACAATTAGGCGACAAGTGAATGAGTCGCTAGGAATATGTATAAGTATGTAACTAGTGCGAATGAGCATAGCCAGCAACGTTGCATCTTGAAGTATGATGAGTATAACAATATAAGCCTGAAGATCAGGCTTATATTCATACAAACAAAGAAACTAAATAAGTATTAATTTAATTTACCGGGAAAATCACGCTTATTCATTTCTTCAACTTCTTTATCTAGCTCTTCGATTTTCGCTTTCATAATTTGACGACAATCTTCTGCTAATTCTCGAACTTGATCTTTGCCATATTTTGAAACATCAATTGGAGGCAACATTTCAACAATAACGTAACCATTATTCCAACGATTTAGCTTAATTTTACCCTGTGTCGTAGAAACACAAACAGGAATAATAGGCACCCCTGCTTGAATAGCCGCATGGAATGCACCCGTTTTAAATGGTAAAAGACCACGACCACGACTACGAGTTCCTTCAGGGAACATCCAAACAGAAATCTTCTTCGATTTAATTTGATCGGCTACTTGTGAAATAGTGCCATGCGCTTTAGAGCGATTTGATCTATCAATTAAAATATTACCCGTGATCCAATACAATTGACCAAAGAAAGGAATAAAAATTAAGCTTTTTTTACCCACTGTTACAGTATTAGGTTGTACCGCATTGGACATCGTCACCATATCAAAATTGTTTTGATGGTTTCCAATATAAATACTGGGGCCATAGTTTTTTGCATCTTTTGGAAAACGTTCAACAAGCTTAATGCCAAAAACAGTAGATAACTTGCCAAATGCTCGTCCGTAAGTCATTACATGTTTAGGATTTCTTGGTGAAAACATGCAATAAATCATTCCAAACGTCACCACAATAATGGTGTAAAGAATGACAATAATGCCTCGAATAATGGCTAACATAAGTTTTAGCGTCCTAAATAGAAGTGGGTCAAAAGACCCACTCAATATCAATTAAGTATTAGATTTAATTTGTTTCAATATCAATATGATCGATAACTTGAGCGCCGCGAGGTAAAGAAGTTCCTCGACGTCCACGTTTTGCTTTAAAGCTAACTAACTCATTCATCGACATTGTCATTTTACGTTTACCAAAATGCAGAGTAACAGAGGCATTTTCAGGTAATACTCGTAACCAAGCGACGTTATCTTCACCACTTGCTGCTTGTGAAGCAGGAATAGAAACCATCTGATTTCCCTTTCCTTTTACCATAGTTGGTAGTTCTGTTGCTTCAAAAATCAGCATTCTACCGCCTTTAGTAATGATCATAATGAGATCAGTTAGTTCATTATTCAAGCGTTGTGGCGGTAATGGTAATGCATTTTCAGGTAAAGTCAGTAGTGATTTTCCTGCTTTATTTTTAGAAGTTAAATCATCAACCTGACAGATAAAACCATAACCGGCATCAGACGCCATTAAGATCTTATCGGTGTTTTCGCCCATAACAACATGACGTAATTGCGCACCTTTCTGGACTTTTAATCGTTCAGTTAGCGCATCGCCTTTGCTACGACCAGAAGGTAAGGCATCAACATCAACGGTATAACTTTGACCTGTGGTATCAATTAAGTGGACCGGTTGATTACTCATACCTTCAACGGCATCAAAATAATCATCACCAGATTTAAAGCCCACCGTTTTAGCATCAATATTATGTCCTTTTTGGCAACGAATAAGCCCTTTTTCAGACATAATAACCGTAACCGCTTCAGGATGTAGATGTTTTAACGGAATAGGTTCATCACCGGCATTACCACTAAAATAGTTGATCTCTTCAGCTTTAAGCACTTCTTGCTGACCATCAACAGTAAAGATTAATGCTTCATCTTTAGGTGCAAACAACATTTGTTCAATCACATCACCTTGCTCTTTTCCTAAAGCAACAAGACGTGTACCACGCCCTTTTTTATTCATTTCATTCAGTTGTTCTGCTGAAATGGCTAAAATACGTGTTTTGTCAGTGATGATAATAAACCAGTGTTGTTCATTTTTCTTTTGAGGATCAACTAAGAACGGCGCTAATAATTCAGTCTCTTCAGAAACAGTAAGTAGCCCTTTACCTGTCTTATTCTTCGTTTCCATCTCATCATAAGAGAGAACCGAGCCATAACCTTCTTTTGTTGCCAGTAAATATTCTTGTCCAGCACTTCCCGCTAACATGTATTTTACACTGGCTTCAGGTGGGAAAGTTAACTTACCGGTTAATGGTTCGCCTTGGCTACGTCCTGATGGCATATCATTGGGGCTTAAGGTATAGCTTCGACCTGTGGAATCAAGGAACAGAACAGGCTGATTACTCATGCCTCTTACTGCACTGTGATAGCTATCTCCTGCGCGATAACTCATGCCACTAGGATCAATATCATGCCCTTTTGCATTACGTACCCAGCCCATTTCAGACAACACAATGGTGACAGGCTCTGATGGCAACATATCTTGCTCATTCACCACTTTCGCCTCTTCTTGAGGACGAATCGGCGAGCGTCGATCATCACCAAATTCTTTCGCGTCAGCTTCAATCTCTTTTTTCAGTAAAGTATTTAAACGACGTGGTGAACTTAACAATTTCTCAATGCTATCGCGTTCTTTTTCAAGCTCTTCACTTTCGCCTTTTAGTTTCATCTCTTCAAGTTTGGCTAAATGACGTAAACGTAACTCTAAAATAGCTTCAGCTTGAATATCGGATAACTCAAAGCGACGCATTAATTCTGCTTTTGGCTCATCTTCATGACGAATAATTTCAATCACTTCATCAATATTGAGATAAGCAATTAATAAACCTTTGAGAATTTCTAAGCGACGTAAAACTTTCTCTAAACGATGATTTAAGCGGTTTGTCACTGTTTGGCGACGATAAACTAACCATTCGTTTAAAATAGTCAGTAATCCTTTTACTGCTGGACGATTATCTAACCCAATCATATTTAGGTTAACGCGATAACTTTTCTCCAAATCAGTATTCACAAACAAGTAGTACATTACTTGTTCTAAATCGACGCGATTACTACGAGGAACAATAACAAGTCTAGTAGGATTTTCATGATCAGATTCATCACGTAAATCCTCAACTAAAGGCAGTTTTTTGGCTCGCATCAATGCTGCAATTTGCTCAAGTACTTTGGCGCCAGAAACTTGATGAGGCAATGCCGTGATCACCGCACATCCCTCTTCTTTCTGCCACACAGCCCTCATTCTGACAGAGCCACGTCCTGTTTTATAAATCTTTTTGATATCGTCTTGCGCGGTAATAATTTCAGCTTCAGTCGGATAATCAGGGCCTTGAACATATTGCATCACGTCAGATAATCCTGCATCAGGATTATCTAAAAGCATCACTAAAGCTTGTCCTATTTCACGCGCATTGTGCGGTGGAATATCTGTTGCCATCCCAACCGCAATACCGGTTGTGCCATTAAGCACGATATTAGGTAAGCGTGCAGGTAACATTTTCGGCTCTTGCATCGTGCCGTCAAAGTTAGGGATCCAATCTACCGTACCATGTCCTAATTCACTCAATAATGTTTGTGAATATTTAGAAAGACGTGATTCAGTATAACGCATCGCGGCGAAAGATTTTGGATCATCCGGCGCCCCCCAGTTACCTTGCCCATCAATTAACGGATAACGGTAAGAGAACGGCTGAGCCATCAGTACCATTGCTTCATAACATGCACTATCACCATGTGGATGATATTTACCTAGCACGTCACCAACAGTACGGGCTGATTTTTTAAATTTAGCGCTATTACTTAAACCAAGCTCTGACATCGCATAAACGATGCGACGTTGCACGGGTTTTAGCCCATCTCCAATAAAGGGTAATGCACGATCCATAATGACGTACATGGAGTAGTTGAGATAGGCATTTTCTGTAAATAAGTGGAGCGGTTGGCGCTCTACACCATCATGAGTCAATTCACTCATTCAATTTTTTCCTCGGACTCTTGTGGTATCCATTACACTTCGATGTCAACTTCATCGCCTTTCTCTTGTAACCAATTTCGGCGATCTTCAGAGCGTTTCTTCGCTAACAACATATCCATCATGCCTAGGGTTTCTTGATAAT
>JAEYFY010000320.1 GCA_023454395.1 Pseudomonadota bacterium | reverse complement strand
TTTTTATTTAACCTTTCCGTCATCTTTTAATGATAATTGTTTTACAGCATTTGTTAATAACATCACAGTCTAAAAAAATAGATTTTATTTCGGCTATTAAATTTGATAACAATCAAATATTGTCAACCTACCAACTTCATAATGGAGTCACCTAATAACTTTACAGAAAAATATAATTTATTGATGTTAGGTTCGCTTTCATAATTAATAGTATTGTCATAATTAACTAGGGGATCACCATGGTGATGCAACTTATAGCCGTAGCCGTTATTATCGTAACTGTCTATTTGCTAATAAAAAAATATGAAACCCGAATGGTACTTATCGGTGCGGGTTTACTGCTTTGTATTTTGAGCCTAAGTCCATTAGATGCATTTACCGCATTTAGTGAACGCATGGTATCTTCATCATTAATTCAAGCAATCTGTTCGAGTATGGGTTTTGCTTATGTTATGAAATATACCAAATGCGATATGCATCTGGTTCATGTTTTATCAAAAGTAATGACTCGTCTGGGCTTCTTCCTTATTCCAGCTACCGTTGTCGTAACGTATTTCATTAATATCGCAATCCCATCAGCAGCGGGTTGTGCAGCAGCAGTAGGTGCGACACTCATTCCATTATTAATCGCAGCACGTATTCACCCAGCTATCGCAGGTGGTGCAGTATTATGTGGTACTATCGGCTCAATGCTAAGCCCTGGTATGTCGCATAACGCCTTCGTTGCGATCATGGCAAATATGGAAGTGGTTGATTTAATCGCTCGCCATAGCCCATACAGCTTAATGGCAGGTGGTATCGCAGCGGTTTCACTGGCAGTTGTTGCTTTAGTAAAAAGAGAGTTCAAAATGGCTTCTGCTACTGATGATGTCTCATCTTCATCAGCACAAGCAACGCCAGAAGCTGTTCGTCCTAACTACTTATATGCAACAGCACCTTTCATTCCTTTAATCCTGTTAATTCTGCCATTCTTCGAGTCTTTCAGTACATTTAAACTGTCTGTACCCGCAGCAATGTTAATCGGTTCTATCTATGCCCTGTTCATCACGTTAACTAACCCTGCTCAAATTACGAAAGAGTTCTTTAAAGGGATGGGTAATGCTTATGGTGATGTATTAGGTATCATCATTGCAGCTGCTGTATTCGCAGCAGGTCTGAAAGCATCAGGTTTAATCGACGCATTCATCAACTTCTTAACTCATTCTCCTGAATTTGCTCGCTGGGGTGGTACTTTAGGGCCATTCTTAATGGGTATTATCACAGGTTCTGGTGACGCAGCAGCATTCGCATTCAACGAAACAGTTACTCCGCATGCGGCGCAATTCGGTTATGAAATCCCTGATATGGGTATGGCAGCGGCATTATCTGGCGCGTTAGGTCGTACAATGTCACCACTGGCAGGTGCAGCGATTGTTTGTGCTGGTCTTGCAAATGTTAACCCTATGGAAATCGCAAAACGTACTGCACCGGGTATGATTATCGGCGTCATCGCTGTTGCGTTATTCATGTTATAAGTGGAGAAATGAATATGTCAGCAATTACACTAGAAAAATTAATTAAATGGCGTCGTGAGTTTCACCAATACCCAGAAATTGGTTGGTCTGAATTTTTAACCACAGCAAAAATAGTCAAAGAACTACGTAGCTTAGGTTTAGACGTTAAAGTTGGTCCAGACGTTATCAATCAAGAGTTCGCTTTTGGTCGTCGCCGTCAAGTCGTTGAAAAAGGTCTAGCCGTTGCAAGAGAGCATAAAGTTGATGAAGCTCTGCTTGATGAAATGAAAGAGCTAACTGGCTGTGTGGCTATCTTTGACAGTGGTAAACCCGGTCCAACAGTAGCACTGCGTTTTGATATCGACTGTGTGGGTGTTAACGAAGCAACTGAAACTAAACACCGTCCTCATGCCGAAAACTTTGCTTCTTGTCATGCAGGTGAAATGCACGCTTGTGGTCATGACGGACACATTTCTATCGGTTTAGGTGTTGCTCACTGGTTAGTTGAGAATAAAGATAACGTTGTTGGTAAAGTTAAAATCTTATTCCAACCAGCAGAAGAAGGTGTTCGTGGCGCTCGTGCGATGGCTGAAAGTGGTATCGCTGATGATGCTGATTACTTCTTAGGTGCACACTTAGGCTTTATCGCAAACAGTGGTGAAATTGTTATTAACCCAACACATTTCTTATGTACCACTAAATATGACTTCCGTTTTAAAGGTGCACCATCCCACGCAGGCGCAGAGCCAGAATTAGGTCGTAATGCATTAGCAGGTGCTTGCCACGCAGCAACTCAAATGCTGGGTATTTCTCGCCATGGTAAAGGAATGTCACGTATCAACATCGGTGTATTAAAAGCTGGTGAAGGCCGTAACGTCACCCCAGCGAATGCGGAAATGCAAATTGAAGTTCGTGGCGAAAACGAAGAGATCAACAGCTTTATGGCTGCAAACGCAGTCCGTATGGCTGAAGGCGCAGCACATAGCTTCCAATTAGAAATGGAAAGCGAAATTATGGGTGAAGCCGTTGATCTAACAAATGACCAAGAACTGATTGATGTGATGACCAAAGTTGTTGGTAAACATGCTGAGCTAACTGCGGTTGCAACTCGCCCATTCGGTGGTAGTGAAGATGCAACAGTATTAGCAAAACGAGTACAACGTTGTGGTGGTAAATCACTGTACTTCGTTGTTGGTGCTGATAGAACAGCAGGTCACCATCAAGCAGGCTTTGACTTCGACGAAAAACAATTAATGACTGCAGTTAATCTTTACACAGGTTGTTTAGAAGAACTGCTGAAATAATTGTCATACACTCCAATAAAGCGCTCGATAACAATATGGGCGCTTTTTTTTGTGCACAAAAAAACCCAGTTCAAGTGAACTGGGTTTTTCATTAATACAAATAAGATAATCTCTTATTTCACAACGCGCAGTGCTGGACGACCTGTTGGACGAGGTGGCTCTGGATCATCATCTGGTGAAGAAGTATCAGCTTCATCAGTGACAAGAGATAAACCTTCGCTAACCGGAGCAACATGGTTATCTTCACTATCATCTTCAGCAAACTGTAATGATGCACCAGATTCATAAGCAGGCTCTGGCTCAAACATCATTCCCGCACCGTTTTCTCTCGCATAAATAGCCATAACAGCAGCCATAGGCACTCGTACTTTACGAGGTATGCCACCAAAGCTTGCA
>JAEYFY010000286.1 GCA_023454395.1 Pseudomonadota bacterium | reverse complement strand
GGTGGTGGTAATAATTGTCATTTTAGCTGGGCTGTAAATACGCATAACTATCCTGTCTGTCTCAAATTTAGTTTGACTATATACTGGTTAAAGCAAAGCGAGAGAGATGTCAAATTTTTTCTTTTTTTTCACCAAAAAACAAACTTAAATTAAGTGAAATTTATTCGCTCATTACCCCTATAGTAGTATAGATATTGCTATCACAAAGGGATAAACAAAGAAAATAAAGCTACCGTTTTAGAGTTATTTGGGGATTTGTACTTTTATAAGGAATAAGGTATTTTATGCTACTTTAAATTGTGTAACAAAACTGGAAAAAAAAATAAACCCCACTATATTTAACATATATTTTTCTTTTACATTACATAAATCAAATTATATAGTTAACTATTGAAATCAAGGTTAAGCTGTTACCTTGATTTTGATATGTGTCAACAAAAGTTAGCTTTTTAGATGGTATTTAATACAACTGGTGTTATATTGCTGTTAATAGACTATGGGCGTTTTGCATTCTGATTTTAGCGTCCATTATCGATTAAAATTGCAAGTTTTGTAATAACGTGATGGTTATTTATCGAATTTCAATCTGGGTCTAGTTTTTACGTGCTAATAACAAAAATGAATAACCACACAAGTGCACACAGAAGTTAAACACAGATTTCCTTTTTCTATTTTGGTAATTTTAGGTAGCAAATATGCAAACCCCGCACATTCTGATTGTTGAAGACGAAGTTGTTACTCGTAATACCCTGAAAAGCATATTCGAAGCTGAAGGGTATATCGTACACGAAGCCACTGATGGCAACGAAATGCACAATGTTCTATCTGATCATGATATTAATCTGGTCATTATGGACATTAACCTTCCTGGTAAAAATGGGCTGTTACTTGCTCGTGAATTACGTGAACAGGTAAGTGTTGCACTAATGTTCCTAACAGGTCGTGATAATGAAGTTGATAAAATCTTAGGCCTAGAAATTGGTGCCGATGATTACATTACTAAACCATTTAACCCTCGTGAATTAACGATTCGTGCACGTAACTTACTGTCACGTACCATGAATTTAGTTAATGGCACAGAAGAACGCCGTTTAGTGGAAAGCTATAAATTCAATGGTTGGGAGCTGGATATTAACAGCCGCTCACTAATCAGCCCTGCTGGTGAACAATATAAATTACCACGCAGTGAATTTCGTGCGATGCTGCATTTCTGCGAGAACCCAGGAAAAATCCAAACTCGTGCAGAATTACTGAAGAAAATGACAGGCCGTGAACTGAAACCTCATGATCGTACTGTTGACGTAACTATCCGTCGTATTCGTAAGCATTTTGAGTCAACACCCGATACACCAGAAATCATTGCAACAATTCATGGTGAAGGTTATCGCTTCTGTGGTGATTTAGACGAGTGATTTGATCTAATCTCAAACACTTTACTAATAAAAAACCCCTGAATGATATTCAGGGGTTTTCTTTATCTAAATCTAGAGAAGGGTTAATAAAATCACAAACAGTGAAAATTGATCTCAGCGACTATTTTGAAAAAAAATATAACTTCTTTTTAAAAAAAATTTTAAACCTTATTCGTATTAATTTTATTAACCATTAATTTCTCTAGCAAATACAAATCACTCTTTCCACGGCATAATAGGTACTGCACTAATCGCATTTTTTGGCGAACCATCAATGACTTTATCAGAGTACGTCAGGTAAACTAAAGCGTGACGCTGTTTATCGTAAAAACGTACAACTTGAAGCTTTTTAAAGACGAGTGATGTTCTTTTCTGGAAAACAACATCGCCATTATTTTTCCCTTTAATAACCTTTTCACTTAGTTCAATAGGTCCTACTTGCTGGCAAGAAATAGCCGCATCAGCAGTATCTTCAGCAAGACCTAAGCTCCCTGAAATGCCCCCCGTTTTTGCTCGGCTTAAATAACATGTGACATTTTTAACTTCAGGATCATCAAATGCTTCAATCACAATTTTATGGTTAGCGCCAAAAAACTTAAATACCGTATCCACGTAGCCAATTTCTTCTGCTTTTGCCATCAAAGAAAAAGGGAGTAAGATAGAGACAGCTAGCATCTTTTTGAAATTTAACATATTTACCTTGTTCCATTGAAAAGATGAGAAAGTAATTGCGTCTAGAATAAAACAATCTATTACTAACTGATAGAAGAATTTGTGTACATTAGTCGATGAAAAAGACTATATTCTACGATTGTTTAACAATATAACTTGTTATAGATGTTCAGGCTCTTTACCATCTACGGCAATAAACAAACGAATATGATTAAGGGAGATGTATGGATCAAACCAACATCATACGTGATTTGCTCGCTTGGCTTGATAGTAACCTAGACAAGCCATTATCCCTCGATAATGTCGCAACCAAAGCGGGTTACTCCAAGTGGCATCTACAACGCATGTTTAAAGAAGTTACAGGACAAGCGATTGGTTCTTATATTCGTTCAAGGCGTCTATCCCGTGCAGCCGTTGCATTACGTTTAACGAGCCGCCCTATTTTAGACATTGCTTTGCAATATCGTTTTGATTCTCAACAGACTTTTACCCGCGCTTTTAAAAAGCAATTTGATAGAACACCCGCACTTTATCGTCGTACTGATGAATGGTGCGCAGTAGGCATTTGTCCACCAATTACCTTAGATCCTCAAAATTTACCTAAATGGGAATTTGTAACACTATCTGAGAAAAAATTAATTGGTATTGAGCAAACTTGTAGCCACACCCTTGAGCAATGGGCCGAAGCCTGCTCTAACATGCGCCAAACCTTCTGGCGCTACTACATGAGCAAGATAAGCGCTGTCCCTCATCAAGTTTATGGGCTTCACCACGCACAACATAGCGATGAACATGAAGACGAACAACGTGTGCTTTACACCACTGCCGTTGAACCAGATTATGCAACGTTTATCGATGATGATGCAGCAAATGAAGTCTCTCTTGCTGGCGGTGATTACATTCGGTTTGATTTTGAAGGTGAGGCAAAACGCGGTGCAATGCAGGAGTTTTTATTCCTAATTTATGGCGTCTGCTTACCTAATATGGGATTAACGCGCCGTAAAGGCTATGACGTTGAAAAATATTATCTTAAAAATGTGCGTTACAGTAATGAAATGGTAACGGAGCCACAAGATCATATCGAACGTTTTGAATATTACATTCCAATTAAACGCGAACACGAAGGTGTAACTGCATAAGAAAAAGCTCTCTTTGTCGTATGAAAAAGAGAGCTTTTATTTTTTAGCGCTGGACTTCATCTAGTGCAATATCAGTAAGATGACTCACATCACCCGCGGTTTCAATCACCCAGCCATTAGCAAGCCAAGGGCTATTTTGATAATCAACGCGAGAAATAGAGCAATTACGCAGTCTTAAACGGCGTTCTGCATATGCAGGCAATCCTAATACCGTGCTCAGTAAGCACCCTAAAGCAATACCATGACTGACTAATAGTGGACGGCTATTTTCGGGTAAATCAAGGCATTGATTTAGCGCAGCCTGCATACGACTTGCTAATTCTGCCATTGATTCTCCTTGGGGAATTCGTCCATCAGGTGTACCATCAATCAAACTCTTGCGCCAAGCCTCTTCTTGTGTCTTTAATGTTGCGATCTCTCGCTGTTCAAGAACGCCCATATTAAGTTCACGTAAACGTGGGTCAGTTATCACTTCACAGCCACAAGCTTGTGCAATGATTTCTGCCGTTTGACGAGTACGGCCAAGATCGCTTGAGATAATATGGGTAATGCCTGCTGATTTTACTTTTTCAGCAACTTGCTGTGCTTGACGCACACCATTCGCTGTTAGTGGGCTATCAGATTGCCCTTGAATACGTCGCGCCACGTTCCATTCAGTTTCACCGTGGCGAACAAGATAGACCTGTAACATACATTTTTTCCGTTATACTGCTCTAATTTTTTCAAAGGATGATTAATTCATTATGTATCATGTCATTGCAGCCACTACGAATCCAGCAAAAATCAACGCGATAAAACTCGCCTTTGAGCAAGTATTCGGTAAAGATACCTTTGATATTGAAGATATTAATGTCGATAGCCGTGTTCCACAGCAACCTATCGGAAATACAGAAACGAGAACTGGCGCACGTCAACGTGTGATGGCGGCTCGCCAAGTTCGCCCTGAAGCTGATTTTTGGGTTGGCGTCGAAGCCGGTATCGAAGATGATATGACCTTTGCTTGGATTGTTGTCGAACATGGTCAAATTCGTGGAGAATCACGCTCAGCAAGCCTTATGCTACCAGAACAGATCTTAAAAGGGATCCGTGAAGGTCGGGAGCTTGGCGATGAAATGGCTTTCTTAACAAAAATTGATAACATTAAACAGCGCGGCGGTGCGATTGGTTATTTTACTGATGGTCTACTCAGTCGTACTTCTGTGTATCAACAAGCATTAGTGCTGGCATTAGTACCTGTCACTCATGATATCTATAAAGAACTCAATCAAAAAGAAGATTAATAATTAATCTGATGCGTTTTTTTAGATAAATCAGCTTCTAGATAAGTCTGCTGTTAAATAAAAAAGAAACAAAAAAAGCCATTTAATCAAACAATTAAATGGCTTTTTATTATTCTAGTTTAGTGAGCAACAACGCGACTATTTTTTCGTCATTAGTTCTTTTTCAAGCCATAATTTCACATCATGTGGCGCTGTTTTTAAACTATTAGAGCCTCTAGTGATGGTGGCAATACCAACGCCTAACTCTTCTTTTAACTCACGCTGACTTAAATCCCCTCGCATTA
>JAEYFY010000254.1 GCA_023454395.1 Pseudomonadota bacterium | reverse complement strand
TGTTTAAAGACTATAGTAAAAAATCCCTGTGGAATTTATCCATTATTGGGCTTTACATTATATTGATCTACTTACCGGATATCACCCGTTATAAAAATATTGTGATGGGATTGATTGGTGCAACAGCGCTGTGGTATCTGGTACGTGATTTTAAGACTATCTGCAAAATCTTTAAAAATAATCTGTCATACTCACTACTGTTTTTATTGTTGGTGATTGGTTATTCCATCCTAATTTCTGTCGAACCCAGTATCAGTATTAAAGAAGTCAATAAGCCTATTTTAAATGGCTTACTGCTATTTGCTGTGACTTTTCCGATTGTATTATATAAAGAAAAACCGACCGATATTGCTAAGATGGTGATGGTGGCGTTTGCGATTGGACTATTGGTGATTATGGCTAAGGAGTTAGTGCAGTATTATTTGGAGTATCAGAAAGGAATTTCTCCATTTACGCAAAAAAGCCAAACAGCACATAGAGAAATATCTTATGCCCTACTTTTCTTCTTCCCAATCATTTTATCTTCCCTTATTTTAAAAAAAAGAAACTCTATTATTAATTGGTTTTTATTAATATTAATTAGTGCATTATTTATTTTTATAATGCTAGGCACTTTAGCACGGGGGGCATGGATAGCATTAGTAATTATTACATTGCTTACCTTAATTATTAATCGCCAATATCTAATTATTGTAATCTTAAGTAGTTGTATACTATTGTCAGCATCTACAATTTATCTAAATAATAATTTTATTAATGGTGAGCTTAAATCTAAATTATTTCAACTAAATAGTGGAAAAAGATTCAGTAATGGAACACAAAGCTCCGCATTAGAGCTTATTAAACAAAACCCAATAAAAGGTTATGGTTACGGTAATCAGATTTTTCATAATATTTACGATCCTCTAGTGAGAGATAACCCGCACTGGGTATTTAAAAAATCGAGAGGCCCCCATAACGTCTTTTTAGCTTTCTGGTTTGCGGGCGGTATTTTAGGGTTACTTGGTATTCTTTATTTTTGTTCTTCGATTATTGCCCAAGGGATTCAGCTAATAAGAAAAAACCAAGGGATTATTCGCCAAGCGGCTTTAGTGTTATTGATGTCATTTTTAGGTGTTTATGTACTGCGAGGATTATTTGAAAATGCCTATATCAATCAGGTGGGTATTTTGGTGGGCCTCATGTTGGCGCTGCGACATGCTTTACTCAATAATCAGCCAGCAACACCGTTAGATAAACAGCAATAGATCACTGAATTAGCGTCTCTATTGTCTTTAGGATCACCTCAGCCCGCTTATCCCAGTTGTAATAGTTTTCAACTAATGAGCGGGCATGAGCGGTTTTTTCGCTTGCGCGTTGTGGATTATCTCTTAACTGTATTATCTGTTTTGCAAAACTTTGTGCATCGCCACTATCTGCAAAACTTACCGCTTTTTCATCTACAACATCACGGATTGAAGGAAAATCTGAAATTACTACAGGTTTTTCCATCGCCATATACTCAAATAACTTGAGTGGTGAAGTATAACGGCTTCCAATACTGGTTAACGTAAGCGGGAGTACACAGATGTCGTGCTGAGCAATCGCTTCAAAGCGTTTTTTCGGATCAATAAACCCCAAAAAATTAACCTTATCTTTTACGTCCATTTCTTGTGCTAATAAGGTTAACCCTCCAATCTGCTCCGGCGTTCCCCCTGCAATATTCAATCGCGCGTTATCAAGGTATTTCATTGCTCGCATCATGGTAGGAATGCCCTTCCATTTATGCAGACTACCTAAATACAGCACTTCAGTTATAGCTTTATCTAATAAAGGAGGAGTAACCTGATAATTTGCCACTGCATGCAAATCAACACCATCAGGAACAACGGTTATCGGTGTAGCAACTTGATATTGCGAAACAATATCATCTCTGAGTAATGAAGTAAGAACAAAAATACCTGTCGCTTGGCTATAAACCAATTTCTCCATTTTTAATAGCTTATGATATTTCGCACGATTCTTTTTTTTCTCAAATGAATGAGACTCTGCGAAAGATTGTGCAAATATTTCATGACTTTCAAAAAAAAGGGGAATTTCTGGATAATTTTCACAAAGATAACAAGCCAGTTTTAAATTACGGGTAAACAACGCATCAACATTATTTTGCTTAACCCAACGCGCTATCTGTAATGAGAAAAGTTTTTGTGAATTAAATGGAAAATACCATTTACGACGAATATCTCTTAAGGAAACTAAACTTGCATTAGCATGGATTGAACGACCTAATATATCACTATCTCGATATTGCCCTTTTGGTGTAACTAAAGTGACATGTGCACCCGCTCTGGCAAAAGCATCAACATTTTGCAAAATTTGCAATGAAGCAACTCGTAAGTCAGGGACTGGGTAAGGATCAAGATAGGCAATCTTCATTATTATGACGCCAATGTCTGTAATAAACGTTGTGCAGAATGTTGCCAAGTATAATGTGTTTCTATACGTAAACGTGCATTCTCGCCCATTGTTTTTCCTCTATCGGATAATTGGCGAAGATGATTAATTGCCATCACAATTTCATCTGCATTGCCAGGGGCAACCAATAACCCCGCAGTGCCCTCATTACCCACCACTTCTGGAATTCCCCCGATATGGCTAGCAATAACTGGTTTGGCACATGCCATCGCTTCTGCAATCGTAATGCCAAATGCTTCATCACCAGTACTTGGGAAAATACCTGCGTCACTGGCTGCATAAAATTTAGGTAATTGGTTATGTTCAACAGGTTGATGAAAAATAACTTGTTCAGCAATACCTTTCGTCACCGATTTACTCTTCAATCGTTCTAGATCATCGCCTGTACCGATAATCAAGAGCTTCACATCTTCACCTTTTAGCTTTTCGATGGCATCGATCGCGACACTCAAGCCTTTCCAACCGACTAATCGTCCAGCAAATGAGAGTAAAAAAGTAGATTCACTTATTCCTAATTGCTCTCGTAACGAGGTCGCCATAGGTTTAAATTTTTCAATATCCACACCATTATAAATCACACGAGGGAATTGCTTAAAATGATGTTGGATTTGCCAAGCATTAAAATGGCTACATGCTACCCATGCTGAAATCTTTTTACCTAATCTGCGGTCACCTTTAAAAAAGCTAGTGCCTCCACTCATATAACAAAAACGTGTTGAAGATGATTTAGGCATCATAGAAGGCCAAAAAAAATCAAAAGGTTTCGTTAAAATAACCCAATCAAATTTTTGACTGATAACATCTTTTTTAGCGTGTCGTGCAAAAGTGTAGCGTTCAACAATACGGCGAAAACGACCACCAAGATCAATCACTTTATCTCGCGGTGTATAAGGATAAGTATGAATTTGTATTTGGCGTCCAGCTAGATTGTGTCGAATATCGCCATTGCCACCATAAAGATGAACTTCATGCCCCGCATCATGCAATTGCTTAGCCAGTTCCCAAACCGCTGTTTGGATCCCGCCATAAGACATGGTGATTGTGACATCAATTATACCGATCTTCATGGATTACTTTTTCACCTTCATTCCATTCATAATATTACTTACCGCATTCCACACATTCTCAACCGAGATTTCAGCCATATTATCTTCACGGCGGGCATTTTCCAACGACGTTGGATGTTGGATAACCTGACAACAAGAATGCTGTAATGGCGCTAAATAACACCCTGGATGATAACTATGATATAACGCCACCATTGGGATATCTAAAGCCCCAGCTAAATGTGTAGGTCCTGTATCTACTCCAACATAAAGCGATAGATTCGCCATAATTGCCGCATTTTGTCGCATTGAAACTCGACCCGCTAAGGCTAAACAATGCTGCTCACCGATTTTTTTAGCTAAATCAATCGATAATTGTTCGCTTTCCTTACTACCTAATAGCAAAAAGTACGTACTCACGTCATGGGTAATAATCTGTTTTGCTAATTGCAGAAAATTTTCCACAGGCCAATCCCGATAGGCTTTAGCCGGAAAACTCTGTAATTGAAAACCAATAATATTCTTATTAATTAATGAATTATCTTTTAAAAACTGTTGTGCAAAAGTCGCTTCTTCATCACTGACAAAGTAACGTAATTGCCAACAACTCGGATAAATCCCTAATGCATTAATTAATAAGGCACGTTCTTTTTGTGCCACCATCGGCGACTTAGGGCGCGCAACCCAAGTCACATTACCTTGCTGCTGAGAAATATCAGCAAAAGCAACGGTATGATGAGATTGGCGACGAGCATAATTCACCAGCTCACTATCATTGCCATACACCAAAGCCAAGTCATAAGGCTTATGAGGTAACCAACCCGTCCAAACCGCTCTTTTTTTAGAAAAATGTCTAATGCTATCAATATCAGGGTTATGCTCAAGAATACATGCGCTACGCTTATGTGCAAATACATCAATATGAGCATTGGGCCAGCGCTGTTTTAAGGCATGAATAACGGGAGTGATAAGTAATGTATCACCAAAACGCGCTACCGCTATAACCAATATATTTTTTGGATCCATATGCTTTTTATTTGGCTTAAATGATACATTTACTTCTCAGACTATACACTAAAAAGTATTACAAA
>JAEYFY010000237.1 GCA_023454395.1 Pseudomonadota bacterium | reverse complement strand
TCTGAACATTGCCAAGTTAATTATACATTACCTGAAAATCAACATGATGAACCTTTTGTAAAAATGACACAGGAGTGCCAATAATGCATAAACTCACGCTTATTTTGGCTCTACCACTCCTTTTTATAACTAAAGGGTATGCCTATGACACCTTAGTGCAAGTGCATGCACGAGTGACAGGCAACACCTGTACCGTTGAGACAAACTCAGAAAATATTACCGTGAAACTTGGCGACATTGCGACAAAAGACTTCACATCAACGGCGATGAGCCAACAACGAACACCGATTATTCCTTTTAGTATCAAATTAGTGGATTGTCAGCCTGAAGCCAGTGCAGTAAAAGTCAGTTTTAAGGGGACAAACGACCTGACTGATCATGCTTTATTGGCGATTAATAATGATGGCGCAAAAGGTGTCGCCATTTCAATTATGGATAAATCAGGAACATCAATTCCCATTAATGATAAAAGCCAATCTTATCCCCTGTTACCTAATCAAGATAATACCCTGCAATTTTACGCTCGCTATGTCGCCACACAGGTGCCAGTCAGTGCAGGGCAAGCCAATGCAACCACCACATTTTTATTGGAGTACCAATAATGAAACGTACTTTATTCCCCCTTACATTACTGGTTTCCCTTATTTGTCTTCCTACAGAAATGGCATGGGCAGTGGCAGATCCTCTTGTCGTATCACCACCTCCAATGAATTTTGATGGCGCTGCAGATGGTACACCCGCGGGCACGCCCATTACCTCAACATGGATAGGTGAAACTTCCGTCCATAATGGCTTTAAATGTGAAAATAAGTTCTTACAAAAATGTTGGGTAGAAACACTGTATGCCAATGCGTTAGGCTCCAAAATTAGTGGTATTTACTATTACGAAGGGGGAAATCGTTATCCAGTTTATTCACTGCCTGGCGTCAAAGGCATTGGCTATGCTTTTGGTCTAAAAGATAACAATGACAGTGTTTCTTATGTGCCAATTGACGTTGATAATGGTTCTGGTGCAACCATTATTTATCCAGCAGCAGGCTCTACTGTTAACCATAATGTTGACCGCGTTTCGTTAAAAGGCAAAGTCGTGTTTGTTGTCACAGATGAACACTTAGAAACGGGTATTTATAATATTCCTTATACCGTTATCGCAAATACTTGGTCTGAATATGGTGGTGGACATAAAGGTAATAACACCTCTCTCGTTGCGATTAACCCAGTAACAATCACCATTAAAGCCAGAGGTTGTACGGTCAGTACGAAAAATCTTACCTATGAATTAGGCGATATCTCAATGCGAGATATGGCAACCATTGGTTCAACGTCAAAAACACAAAGTAAGCCCCTTTCTGTCACTTGTGATACCAACGTTCACCTATATGCCAGCATGACCGACCAATCTACCTATTCTAATAATACAGATGTACTCACATTGACATCAGACTCTGACGCTTCAGGTATTGGGATCCAATTTCTTTTTAATGATGATCCAACCCCTGTCGTTTATGGACCTGATATCAGTGCTACCGGGCAACCGAATCAACGTTTACTTCATATAACAACATCTAATAACGAAAACTACACATTAAACCTGTCAACTCGTTATATCACGACTGGAACACTAAAACCTGGTAAAGCAAACGGGTTAGCCAGTCTGACTTTTTCTTATCAATAATGATTTGAATTTTTAAGGCTGATTAAATGATTGATAACAGCAAAACTATTAATTTTCGTATAGGGCAACGAATACGTCATTTACGAAAGAAATTAAAATACTCAGGAACCCTTTTTGCTCAAGAGTTAGGCATAAGCCAACAGCAACTTTCTCGCTATGAACGAGGAACAAATAGGATAAGTATTGAGTTTATTTATCTGATTTCTGAAAAATTTGATGTTCATATTAGTTATTTTCTACAGAGCAATTATTTAATTAATATTGAACAACAACGCAAAACTCAAGAAAAAAATAGCCGACTTATTGCTGAATGTTGTATAAAAAAATAATACAAGCCACTCTTATTTTCTTTAATTATCTTTTGGCTTACACAACCTCTCTCATTTATTTTTATTGTTCACTTAATGGAAACCGCATACTCTTTTCGACAGAAAAAAAGCCACCTTTATAAAAGGTGGCTTTGTAGCAATAAGCAGATGCGATTAGCGTCCTGCTTTTAATTTTTGGTAATAGCTTTCGTACAATACGGTTGCATCACCCACATCATTTTGCCATTCACCTTTATTAATAATCTCTTCTGTTGGGTAAAGAGAATTATCTTTAGTGATAACATTTGGCAGTAGTTTTTGTGCTGCAAGATTCGGTGTTGGGTAACCAATATTTTCAGCTACTTTTGCTGCGACCTCTGGGCGTAATAAGAAGTCGATAAGTTTATGAGCGCCTTCAACATTCTTGGCATTAGCAGGAATAGCTAAGCTATCCATCCAGAAAATGCCCCCCTCTTTTGGCCACACCATTTCAATAGGTGCGCCAGCATCGCGAGCAATAAATGCAGAGCCATTCCAAATCATCCCTAAATTAACTTCCCCTTGCATATAAGGGTTAGCAGGGTTATCTGAATTGAATGCTAATACGTTTGGCATCAGCTTTTGTAGCTCTTTATAGGCTTCTTCAATCTCTTTAGGATCGGTTGTATTGCCCGAATAGCCTAATTTCAATAATGCCATTTGGAAAACTTCACGGGCATCATCGGTTAATAACAGGCTATCTTTATATTCAGGTTTCCATAAATCTGCCCATGAAGTAATGCTACTCACATCAACTTCATCGCTATTAATACCAATAGCCGTCGCTCCCCAAATATAAGGGATAGAATAATCGTTTTCTGGGTCGAATGATTTATGTAATAAGCTAGGATCGAGATTACCAAAATTGGTTAATTTTGATTTATCGATTTTTTGTAGCATGCCTTCATGGCTCATTTTAGAAATAAAATAAGTCGAAGGAACCACCAAGTCATAAGCACCATCTTTGTAGGTCTTTAACTTGGTATACATGCTTTCATTGGATTCATAGGTGGAATAGATCACCTTAATCCCAGTTTCTTTTGTAAACTGTTCAAGCAAACCAGGCGGCACATACTCCGTCCAGTTATAGAAATATAATGTCTTACCATCATCAGCCGAGGCTGTGCCGATACTTAATGCCATTACGCTGGCAGCAAGTACTGAGGACCACTTTTTCATTTATGTTTCCTTCAGTGGTTGATGCGTTAATATCAAATAGGCAGCGAGCCTACCTCCAACAGATTGGTCTTCAAGACCCCAAAAAAGTGCGAGAAACTCGCACTAATGCATATTTACGCTTTGCCAGTTCTGTCTCTTAAGATCAGCTGACTAATTAATACTAATACTAAAGATAGACCTAAAAGGATAGTTGCAAGCGCATTCACTTCTGGCGAAACCCCGACTTTTACCATTGAGTAAATTTTCAGTGGTAAAATTTCATAGCTTGGTCCCGTCACAAAAGAGGAAACAACAACGTCATCCATGGATAACGTAAAGCTTAATAACCAACCTGAAGCAACTGCTGGCATTGCCAAAGGCATAATGATTTTACGTAAAATAGTAAATTCACCAGCTCCTAAATCTTTAGCAGCTTCCAACATTTTTACATCAAATCCACTTAATCGTGAATACACAGTCACCACAACAAAAGGCAGACAAAATGTAATATGTGAAAATAGCAGAGACCAAAATCCTAATGAAACACCGAGGATCATAAACAGGACAAGTAACGAAATCGCCATCACAATATCCGGCGACATCATCACAACAAACAGCATTCCACCCACAAATTTTTTGCCACGAAAGCGGTAGCGATAAAGCGCAACTGCCGCTAATGAGCCAATTAATGTCGCAAATGTCGCAGAAGTGACCGCCATTGTTAATGAATGCCCAGCCGCTTGAAGCAGGCTGTCATTGTTAAATAAAATAGCGTACCAATCTGTGGTAAAACCTTTCCAATTAATCCCGAAACGCGATGAGTTAAAAGAGTTAACTATCAGAATGATGATCGGGATATAAAGATACGCGTAAATAATGGACATAAATCCACCACGCAATAACCGTCCTATCATTCTATTTCTACCTTCTTATGCAGTAGCTTCACGGCTCGGTAATACACAAACAGCATGAGTCCCATCACCAATGTTAAACAAATACTTGTGGCTGCACCAAAAGGCCAGTCACGAATATTTAAGAATTGGCTCTTAATTACGTTACCAATTAATAAGTTTTTCGCGCCGCCCATTAAATCAGCAACAAAGAATAAGCCCATCGCAGGTAACATTACGAGTAAACAACCTGCAATAATGCCCGGCATTGTTAATGGAATAATAATACGAATAAAGGTTTGAAATTTATTAGCACCTAAATCGCGCGCTGCTTCTAAACAAGGTTTATCTAACTTTTCAATGCTGGAATATAACGGTAATACCATGAAAGGTAATAAAATATAAACCAGTCCCAGCACAACAGCTTCTGGGGTATAAATAATTCTGAGTGGCTTATCTATAAGTCCAATCCACAACAGGAATTCGTTAAAATAACCTTTCGTACTTAGGAATATTTTTAATCCATAAATACGAATAAGCGAGTTTGTCCAAAAAGGTACAATCAATAAAAACAACATTAATGGCTGTATTTTTTTAGGCATTTTTGCAAGGAAATAAGCAAAGGGATAACCTAATAATAAACAAGCTAATGTTGCAACCACCGCCATATGAATAGAATGCAGTAACACTTCTGCATACATAGGATCAAATAAGCGATAGTAGTTATCGAGTGTAAAGACCATCTCGACAAGGTTGGCATCATCACGCGTTAAAAAACTGGTCGCAATGATCATGATATTCGGCAAGAAGACGAACACCATCAACCAACCCACAACACCGGTAATAACGATGTTTTGAAATAGTTTACGTGTTTTCTTCATCTGCCAGCACGACCTCCCAGCTTTCAACCCAAGTTACTGCAATTTTTTGGTCTAACGAGTGATCAACATCCGGATCATCTTCATTAAAGAATTCGCTGACCATGACCACCTTGCCATTTTCCATTTCAACAACAGAATCTAGCGTCATGCCTTTATAGTTACGTTCACGAACATAACCAATTAGCCCAGGAAGGTTTTCAAGATCGTGAATTTCTTCAACACGGAGATCTTCTGGTCGAAGTAATACTTTGAGTTGCTGGTTTTGTGTCACAGGTAATGTGGTATAAATATCACATTCATGACCTTCAACATCGGCACGAATACGCGTTTCATCAATACGATGGAGCACCCGCGCATCAAAGATATTAATTTCACCTATAAATTGCGCAACAAATAGATTTGTTGGCTCCTCATAAATTTCACGCGGAGTACCATCTTGCTCAATACGCCCTTCACGCATCACCACAATCCGGTCTGACATGGTCAGCGCCTCTTCTTGGTCATGAGTCACGAAAATAAAGGTGATCCCTAATTTACGTTGTAAGGCTTTTAATTCATTTTGCATCTGTTTACGTAGTTTGTAATCCAGTGCAGATAATGATTCATCAAGCAATAAGACCTTTGGTTTATTCACAACAGCACGCGCAATCGCGACACGTTGTTGTTGTCCACCAGAAAGGTGTGCAGGACGCCGTTGTGCGAAATCTTCAAGTTGCACCATACGCAAGGCTTCTTCAACGCGAATATTAATCTCATCAGCAGGCGTTTTTTGCATGCGAAGACCAAATGCGACGTTTTCAAAAACAGTCATATGTGGGAAAAGCGCGTAACTTTGAAAAACCGTATTTACAAAACGTTGTTCCGCTGGGATATCCGTAATATCTTGCCCATCAAGGATAATTTGCCCATCGTCAACGTCTTCTAAACCCGCGATTAAACGCAAAACCGTCGTCTTACCACAGCCCGAAGGACCGAGGATAGTTAAAAACTCGCCATGGTTGATAGTGAGATCGAGGCGGGAAATAATTTGTTTTCCGTCGAAACCTTTACTTAAGGATTTTAATTCGACAACTGGTGTCAGAGATGTTTTCTCAGTCATTTAAGGTA
>JAEYFY010000198.1 GCA_023454395.1 Pseudomonadota bacterium | reverse complement strand
TGTTTAACAAGCCCCATGGCCGCGCCTTCACCACCAGGACCTGAACCGATCACAATTGCATCGAAATGAGAATGTTGCATAGGAAGAGACCTGTTTTATACAAACCGACAACGCTATATTAACATTAGAATGAATAATAGCCCAACTGACATTAAGGGCATTAGTCACACTTTATTGAGTTTTTATGAGAATGTGTCTTGAGAGATGATTGTACGCACTGCTTTTTTAACAAAGTTTGATATATTGAGTACAAACCAAATTAGGATTATCAGGATTTCTGTGAGTAATAATATTGGCGTCAGAGCTAAACAAAAAGAAAAAACCCGTCGCTCTTTAATTGAAGCTGCTTTTAGCCAACTCAGTGCTGAACGTAGCTTTACAAGTCTAAGTTTACGAGAAGTGGCTAGAGAAGCGGGTATTGCACCTACTTCATTTTATCGTCATTTTAAAGATGTGGATGAACTTGGGCTTACCATGGTTGATGAAAGCGGATTGATGCTACGTCAATTAATGCGCCAAGCACGTCAACGTATTGCGAAAGGTGGCAGTGTTATCAGAACATCAGTGTCAACCTTTATGGAATTCATTGGCAATAATCCTAATGCATTTCGATTATTATTACGTGAGCGTTCTGGGACATCTGCCGAATTTCGTGCCGCAGTCGCACGAGAGATCCAACATTTTATTGCAGAACTGGCAGACTATCTTGAGCAAGAAAGTCACATGCCACGTTATTTTACAGAAATGCAATCTGAAGCAATGGTCACTATTGTATTTAGTGCAGGCGCAGAAGCACTAGATATTGATATTGAAAAGCGTCAACAATTAGAAGAAAGATTAGTTTTACAACTGCGTATGATTGCTAAAGGTGCTTATTATTGGTATCGACGTGAGCAAGAGACGCAAACACCTCCACAAGATAACCCGGAAATAAAGAAAAAAACGCATCAGAAAGGAGACAAATGATGGAACAAAATCGCTGTGAAAAAAGCACGCTATTACTTGCCGCAGTCATTGGTGTCGCTTTACATGGTACTTATTCAAGCTTTTTTAACCCGCTTATTGAGTCGTGGTCAGTTTTCCCACTCATCAGTTTAATCTTGGCAGTTTACTGTTTATATCAGCGCTATTTAAATCAACCCATGACCGATGGTATGCCGAAGCTGATTTTTTCATTCTTTTTATTAGGCTTATTCGGTTATAACGCTTACACCAGAACCGTTAACCCTGAATGGGGTTCAAATTTCTTCTCTTCAGTTTGTATCGTTATCGTTGCGTTGTGGATTTATCGTCAGTTCAAACAGCGTCAACGCTTACGTATACAGGCAGAAGAAGCTGAAAGAGCATCACAAGCAGAACAGTACTAGTCTGTACTTATCTCTTTGTTGTAAACACAGCGAAATTTTGACACCAGCAAGCTATCTTGCTGGTGTTTTTGTTTTTATTCGGGTTATTGAAGTGTTTTTAACTATAATGAGTGAAATAAGAGGTTATCTTTTTTCTAATAACACACCACATTCCATATGATGGGTATAAGGGAATTGATCGAATAATGCTAATTTACTGATTTTATGTGTTTTTATCAGTATTTCTAAATTTTTGCACAGTGTTTCTGGATTACAAGAAATGTATAAAATGCTAGGGTAAGTTTTAACCAACTCTACAGTTTTCTCATCTAAACCACTACGAGGAGGGTCAACAAAAATAGTTTCACATTGGTAATCTTTTAAATTAATCCCTTCTAAACGTTTAAATTCTCTTACACCATTCATTGCTTGCGTAAAATCTTCTGCGGACATACGAATAATTTTCACATTATCAATGTGATTCATTGCAATATTGTATTGTGCTGCATGAACAGACGGCTTTGCAATTTCTGTTGCGAGTACACGTTCAAAATTACGCGCTAGCGCTAATGAAAAATTGCCATTACCGCAATACAATTCAAGCAGATCACCTTTTGCATTCTCGGTTGCCATTAATGCCCATTCCAACATCTTAATATTGACCTGTGCATTAGGTTGCGTGAAGCTATTTTCAACTTGGCGATAAATCATCTCTTTGCCAGCAACCGGTAATACTTCATCAATAAAATCGTTATCGAGCATAATTTTTGTTTTATAAGCTCGACCAATTAATTGAACGTCAAAACCTTGAGCAATTAATGATTGGCGTAATGCCATGGCTTCTTGTTGCCAGATCTCATCAATTTTCTTGTGATAAAGCAGGGAGACAATAATTTTATTACTCAACGTAGAAAGATAATCTATCTGAAACAGTTTCTTTCTGAGTGTTGGTTTATCTTTTATTTCTGCCAACAAGGCAATCATCATTTTATTAATAAGCTGGCTGGCAACCGGAAATTGGTCAACACGAATGCGCTGCTTAGTCTCTTGATCAAACATAATATGATAGAGAGAATCTTCTTCATGCCAGATACGGAATTCCGCACGCATACGATAATGCTGTTCTGGTGATGAAAAAACCTCTGCTTCAGGCGCATTAAAAGGAGCCATCATTGTTTGTAGACGTTGTGTTTTTTCATTCAGTTGAGACTGATATGTTTGCGTTGGTAATGAATTCTGCATGGTATCTCGCCTTTTTTTGGCAGTAATAAAGTTAAGCGAGCGAAATTGTAGAGATCCTCATGAAGATGTCCAGTATTCTTCATGTTCAATTTCTGGACTCAGTAGATTTGAAATCGTAGCATAGTTATTCGGTCTCCTAATAGGAGTGAAAAGGGAATCTGGTGCAAAGCCAGAACTGACGCGCAGCGGTAATAGGATCAAGGATAATAAAAGACACTACAAAGCACTTATATAAGTGCAGTGGGAAGTCATTATCTTAAAGACATAAATTTGTTTCTTTAACCTAAAGTCCGAAGACCTGCCGAAGACCTGTCGCATCTTAAATTAAATACGCGCTTTATTTAATTTTGGCGGCATCCTGCTACTTATTCTGTTGGATGCAGATTTTCATGAATAATAAAAAAGTTTTTTTCATTTCGAGTGTGGCTTTGAGTGTTATGGCGGGCAGCTTTAATGTATTTGCAAATAACAGTGATACGTTAAGCGTGACAGCAAATCGTTTTCAAGAGCCTAACTCTTCTATTTTAGCACCGATAACCGTTGTTGAACGTGAACAAATTGATCGTTGGCAAAGTAATAGTGTTATTGATGTATTACGTAGAATGCCGGGTATTGATGTGGGGCAAAACGGTGGGATAGGGCAGATGAGCTCTATTTATGTCCGTGGAGCTGAATCTCGTCATGTTCTTATTTTAGTGGATGGTGTGCGTTTAAATCAGGCTAATGTGTCAGGTAGTTCTGATATTAGCCAAATTCCCCTTTCTCTTGTTCAACGTATTGAATATATAAGAGGACCTCGTTCTTCTGTTTATGGTTCAGATGCGATTGGTGGCGTGATTAATATCCTCACAGAAAGAAAAACAGAGGGAGGAACACTTAATGCCACAATGGGTTCTCATGGTTATCAAGAATATGATGGCTCCGTAAAACAGAAAGTCGGGGATAGAACGACATTAACGGTAGCAGGCAGTTATCTCTATACCAAAGGTTATGATGTAGAAGCGAATGGAAATACGGGGGGATATCCACAACCTGATCGCGATGGCTTTATGAACAAGTCACTGTGGTTAGGGGCTAATCACGATATTAACGATAACGTTTCTTTATATGCACGCGCTTATGGTTTTGATAATCGCACCGCTTATGATGCTTATTATGACAGTTATAACGATACCTTAACGGATACCCGAGCATTATTTAGCCGTACCTATGATGGTGGTGTGAAATTTAATCGTGATAACTACTCTTCTTCTTTAAATACCAGCTATAACTACACCAAAGATTATGACTATGATCCTCGTTATGGTCGCTATGGTAAAGGAAGCCGTTTTACCAATTCTGAACAATATAATGTGCAGTGGGGTAATCACCTTTTATTAGGAAATGGCAGTATTGGTGGTGGTGTCGATTGGCAACGTCAATCTATTAAAGCTGGCTCTAGTGGATTTCCTAATAAAGAACACTTCGACAATACGGGTTTATATCTAACAGGACAGCAAAAGCTAGGTGAGATTATAGCTGAAGCTTCAGTGCGCTCTGATAAGCACTCGGAATATGGCTGGCATACGACTTGGCAAACTAACTTAGGTTGGGAATTTGTTGAGGGTTATCGTGTGATTGGTGGCTATGGTACGGCATTTAAAGCACCGACGTTAACTCAACTTTATAGTGAATGGGGAAGTAACCCCGATTTACAACCAGAAAAGAGTAAACAGTGGGAAGGGGGCTTTGAAGGATTGACAGGACCTTTAGCGTGGCGAGTTACTACGTATCGTAATGATATTGATTCGTTGATCCAAGGTGAATCAAATTATCCATACCGTAATTACAATGTTGGTAAGGCATTAATTAAAGGCGTGGAATTTACGGGTGAAATGGATACGTGGATTTTTCATCATACCTTTAACCTTCAATATATAGATGCAAGAAATAAAGAAACGCATCAACGTCTTGATCGTCGGGCGCGTCAACAACTGAAATATCAGCTTGATTGGCAAGTTGAGAAACTTGATATGGGAGTGACTTACCAATATATCGGTCAACGAACAGATAAAGATTATGGGACTTATGAGAATGTTTCTTTAGGTGGTGTGAGTATTTGGGATTTAACTGCTTCATATCCTATTACATCACATCTCTCAATTCGTGGTAGAATAGCCAACCTGTTTGATAAAGATTATGAGACAGCTTATGGCTATCGCACGCCAGGACGTGAATACTTCCTTACAGGAAGCTACAACT
>JAEYFY010000087.1 GCA_023454395.1 Pseudomonadota bacterium | reverse complement strand
AGTGATCTCACGACGGATTTTGTTTTTACGACGATACATACGCACAAACTCCAGTACGTTTTGGAAAGACGGCTTGTTTGCGTTATCCATTTCCTACACCTTTACAATTGATATTTAAGATAAATAGCTCTGTTTAAGATTATCGCTTAATCGTGTCAATAAACAAGCAAAGTTTACAAATTTAATTGATTTTGCTTAATTAACAATTAATTAGGATGATATGCATTAATAAATATAGTCAACATTTTTTAACCCGCAAATATTCACTTAATTAATGATAAAAAAATGGCTACACATTTTTACTGGTAGCCAAAATCGACACTACAAAGGATAAATTAATAAGTAATTAAATAGGCTGTGCCTTATTTTGGTCTTCATGTTGTAAACCATCAAGTGGCGGTAATGCTTTCGCGTCTGAACGTAAAAACACAGCTGAGAAAAGTGTTGTCCCTATCACAATACATCCCATCACCATATAGGTTGGTGCAAAACCATAATGATCATAACCATAACCTGCTAATGGAGATAATAATGTAGCAACAATAGAGCTAACACATTGGAAGCCGACTAAATAGAGTGTTGAAGATAAACGTTTATCAAAGTGTTGACTGTTATATTTAAAAATTGAAATTAATAAAATAGGTAACTCAACAGCATGTAATAATTTCATACAAGAGATCAAGACTGGTCCTTCAACTAGCCCTGAGCCAATAATACGTGCAGCCATAACACTACTTGCCAACAATAAGCCGTTTTTAGCACCTATTCTATTAACCAGGAAAGGCGCAATAAACATACCACCAGCTTCTAAGAATACCTGCAATGAATTCAGATATCCGTACATCTCATTACCCTGCTGCAAGGTTGCAAATTGCGATGAGAAAAAGACGGGAAACTGTTGGTCATAAACCCCATAAACACAGGTGCCAATAACAAACAAAATAAGCGCCCAAAAACGAGGCAGCGAAAGTAAATTTAGTGCGTCTTTTATGGTAATAGCCGATGTTTTACCATGCTCTAATTGATTAAATGCGTCTGATTTATCTGTTTTTAACAGTGTTAAAAGAATTAAGAACACAACACCAGAAACAGAAGCCATCACAAAATTATAATTAGGATCGATGTTTATATTGTGCCCAGCAATAAATGTTGCAGATGCCCAACCTAACGATCCCCACATTCTCGCCCTACCGTATTCAAAACCACGAATACGACTAACACGCTCGGTATATGACTCTAATACACCAATACCCGCATTAAATGTCATACCAACATATAAGCCCCCTAGAATGGAGCCAACAAAAATATTCCAACGGAGTATTGAGGCGAAACCTAGAAAAAATGGCCCAGAAAGAATAAGTAAGACTGCAATCACTAATAATAAATTCTTTCTTAGCCCTAATTTATCTTGAATAAAGCCGTATAGGGGTTGAGCACATAACGCAATCAGAGAAATTGCAGAGAATATTAATCCAGTATCAGTCGCTTTTAATCCTACATACTGGTTTAACCAAATAGAAACTAATGAAAAAGATGAAGACCAGGTAAAAAAGAAGAAAAATAACAGCGCACTTAAGATCGCATAGTATTTTTTTGAGTCTTTGTTCATTGGTTGAGCGCCTTATAAAGTCATTTCACCCTTAAATGTTAACGTTAACTTTCAAGTTCACAAACAATTATATCGCTTTAATGTGATATAAAGCACATAAGTTAACGTTAACAATTTGAGTTATGTGTACTGGATCTACTTTTATTTTTATTGTCGCTACTGACAGTAAAACGCACAAATAGGCATCATATAATCCCTTTTCTTTGATTTCCTTTGTTAAAATAACAGTATCCTCCATAACTCACTTAAAACAATGCTAACTGATTTAAACCACCTAACACTCGCCGTCAATAATGTGAGTAAGAGCTTTGCCTTTTATACTGAAATATTAGGCTTTAAGCCTCTTGCTTTATGGGATAACGGTGCTTATCTACAACTAGGCTCCTTATGGTTATGTTTATCTCACGATAAACGCCATATTACTGAAGACAGTGATTACACCCACTATGCTTTCAGTTTATCTGCAAATAATTTTGAAACCTTTAAACAACACCTTTTATCCCATGACATTACTGCATGGAAAGAAAATAAAAGTGAAGGTGATTCATTCTATTTTTACGATCCTGACCATCATAAACTTGAAGTTCATGTGGGTGATTTAAAAAGTCGCTTAGAAGCTTGTCGTCAACATCCTTATTCAGGCATGCAATTTTTCGACGAAGACGAAAAAATATAAGGGCTAAATTGTTACTATGAAAAAAGTAATCAATATTAGCGGTGGTACGCTCCTATTAATCCTCACAGCAACACCTTATATTAAACACGACATAAGCGCACTTTGATCTGACATTTCACGTTTACCGCATTATGGTTTACCATGGTCTTAATGAAGCCCAATACAACTCATTGAGTAATGATTTAAAAGAATCATCAATAAATTTATGGTAGGAAACCTTGTCTAATTCAGCGAAAACGCCCACATTTTACATTCATGACTACGAAACTTTTGGTACTCACCCTGCGCTCGATCGCCCTGCACAATTTGCGGGTGTAAGAACAGATATGGATTTCAATATTATTGAAGATCCTCTCGTGATTTATTGCAAGCCTAATGATGATTATCTGCCTCATCCAGAAGCCGTAATGATCACAGGAATAACGCCACAAATAGCGGCAAAAAATGGGATGATTGAAGCTGAATTTACTCGTCAAATTCATCAAGCTTTTAGTCAACCTAATAGTTGTATTATGGGCTATAACAACCTGCGATTTGATGATGAAGTCACTCGCAATATCCTTTATCGTAATTTTTATGATCCTTATGCTTATAGCTGGCAAAAAGGAAATTCGCGTTGGGATTTACTTGATGTTTTACGTGCCTGTTATGCACTGCGCCCTGAAGGTATTATTTGGCCTGAAAATGAAGACGGTTTTCCAAGCTTCCGTTTAGAGTTATTAACCAAAGCAAATGGCATTTCTCATGAGAATGCGCATGATGCAATGTCTGATGTTTATGCCACCATTGCGATGGCAAAAAAATTAAAGCAAGCGCAACCACGTATGTTTGATTATTTCTTTAATTTACGTGATAAACGCAAAGTGCAGGCGCTAATTGATATTCCGGCAATGACACCAATTGTGCATGTTTCCGGTATGTTTGGTGCCGCGCGTTCTAATTTAAGCCTTGTTGCACCATTAGCGTGGCATCCTGATAATCGCAATGCAGTTATTGTTTGCGACTTAGCCGCCGATATATCCCCTTTATTAACACTCGACTCAGATCAATTGCGTGAGCGTTTATATACGCCACGTAGTGAACTATCCCTTGAGGAGCCACCGGTTCCAATTAAATTACTGCATATTAATAAATGCCCTATTGTGGCACCGCAAAATACATTAAGACAACAAGATGCAGATAGAATTGGTTTAGATGTTGAGACTTGTTTAAAGAATCAGGCAATCTTGTTTTCTCATCCTGAAATACGCAATAAAGTCGTGGAAATATTTACGCAACAAACGCCTTTTGTTGTCTCTGATAACGTTGATTCACAAATTTATAATGGCTTTTTCAGTGAAAATGATCGTAGTGCGATGGAGATTATTCGCTCAACACAACCACAGAATTTACCCGCGTTAGATTTAACGTTTGAAGATGCGAGAATGGAACCTCTGTTTTTCCGTTATCGTGCAAGAAATTATCCTTCAACGTTGAATTATGACGAACAACAACGTTGGTTGGCGCATAGAAAAGAGATGTTAACGCCAGAAAAATTAACCGAATATATTAATACTATTCAGTTATTAGCTGAAGAATATGCTGATAACGAAGAAAAATTAAAGCAGCTACAAGAGCTTTATTTATATGCTCAAGAGATAGCGAGCTAATAGATAAAATAAAGGCAGGTTTTACCCTGCCTTTATTTTTTAATTTACTAAACACAATCTACAATAATTATTCTTTATTCTCTGTATTAGTATCATTATGAGCGCGCCCACATCCGCACTCTTCCCCCCAATATTTTAGTTTTGAGGTTTTACCAATACCTGGGTTCATGCTATTGGTTGGATCGTTATGTTTATAGAATGCTTTTAATTGAGGTTTAGCATAATACATATGACCAACGTTATGTTCTGCGGGATATTCTGCTCCACGTTGATCTAATAACGCCAGCATTTCTGCTTTTAATGCTTTAGCATCAACACCTTTTTTAATAATATAATCTTGATGCATAACGTGACACATAAAATGCCCACAATAGAGTTTATAAAGTAATTTACTCTCTATTTCAGGAGGTAGTTTTTCAAACCAATCTTTGTCATTACGACGCAATGCAATATCTAATGGCAACACATCTTCTACGTCATTAACATGAACGGCATGATAACGCACTGCAGCACCTGCGGCGGCAAAACGATGTAAAAAGGCTTTATTCCCCTCTTCTTCGGTACATTCAAAATAATCGCCTGATGCTAGTTTAAAGTATTCTTTTAAATAAGTTGCGGCTTCTTCAATTCCATCATCCGCCATTCTTAACATAAGATGATGCTCATATTTGTCACGAAAATCTGTCATACGTTCAGGTAAATGAGCAGGCCATAGCTTGCTCATAAACTGCATGGTTCTATCCACCATATTTTTAGGTAAAAGAGGCACTTTATTTAATACCGCATCTACTCGCCCTTTTACGGCAAATAGTATTGGCATTTTATCTGTACCTAATTTATCAATCACCAAAAATGTATCTTTTCCATACACTTCCGCCATTTTGTAATAGCTTCTATGCATATATTCCCCAGCAACAGGCAGCTTTTTAAAATGGCTTAAAATATGACGACGAATATCTTCAAGTTCGTCCGGATTATTAGTACCAATATAAAAGACTTGAGTGCGATGATCTGCGGGGAAAGTATCTAACCTCACAGCAAATACAGATAATTTTCCTGCACTTCCTGCTGCTTCATATAAACGCCGTTCATCATTGTTAAAACGAGAAGGTGTATTAGCATCAACATCACGTATACGCTCATGGTATTCATGATCAGAGGCTAGTTTTTCTGTTGTTTGTATCTGTGTCTCATGATAATGACGATTATCTAAATTAGTTAATATTTCTTCGGGAGTTTCACCTAAATCAATGCCTAAATGGTTAACTAATTCAGCTTCACCTTTTTCATTAACACGAGCATAAAGTGATAATTCGGTATAAGCAGGTCCACGGCGAACTAAAGCACCGCCCGAGTTATTACAAATTCCGCCTATTACCGACGCACCAATACAAGACGATCCAATAACAGAATGAGGCTCCCGACCTAATGGCTTTAATACTTTTTCTAAATGCCATAACGTACTACCGGGGAAAGCAATAACTTGATTATGCTCTGAAAGAACCTGTATTTTATCTTGACGTAATGTACTAATAATCACGATATCTCTATCATAATCATCACCATTAGGTGTCGAGCCTTCTGTTAATCCAGTATTCGCCGCTTGCATAATAATAATTTTATCGGCTTCAACACAGGTTTTAAAAACTCGCCATTGTTCTAATAGATTAGCGGGAAAGACAACGGCCAGCGCCTTACCTTGCCCTGAACGAAAACCTTTGCGATAACGTTCTGTTTTATGTGCTTGGGTTAATACTTGTTTTTTACCAACGATACTTTCAAGTTTGCGAATAAAATGTTGATTTACAGAACTATTACTCTCATTCATTTTCCCTATCCTATTCCTGTCTTATCTGATTAATCTTTTATTTGCCCATTTTTATTATTACTCATAAGACTATGTGCAAAATATAAACTTATCATTTATATAACTGCATTTATACTGCTATCCGCATTTCTTAAAAAAATAATCTTTATTTATTTCTAATCACTTTTATTATTTAAAGAGAATTTTGGTATTTGTTTCTTAAATAGAATATAAATAAGTACTATTTTAATATTTTATTCTATTATTAGCTTTTCTCTTGCTAGCTGCTCCCATGCTTGGCAACTTCGGCTTTTATAGCTGTTTTTATTATTGGCTAGCGCTATTTGATATGACAATGTAGGTTCCACCACAGGAAGAACAACCAAATCATCAATAGGATTTTTATTACACATACTGTTGGGTAACAGTGTTATCCCTACACCAGCTTTCACCATTGCAATAATTAAATCTAAATGGTTACTACGACCAGCAATAATAGGCGCTGTATTGTAAATACCACAAGCACTATAAATTAAATCATTAATACGAAAATCTTCAGAAAAGAAGATAAAAGGCTCATTAATCAACTCTTTAAAATGAATTTCCTTTTTTATAGCTAAAGGATGGGATGGCGACATTAATAGCATTAAGTGATCTTCTGAAAAAGGCGTTAATTCAAAAATATCTTCATTAAAAGGCAATACGACTGCGGCAGTTTCAACTCTGCCTTCTCTCATAGCATCAGCCATTTGTTTAGTACCCAATTCAAATATTTTTAGTTCAACCAGAGGATGGCGAGAGCTAAATGCCATAATAATATCAGCAAAATACGTCGAAGCTATTACAGGAGGTAATCCAACATTTAATGTTCCAGTTAATGGTCCAGACTTGTCCTGTAATGCTTTATTCATATTATTAAATTGTGCAAGTATCTGTTTTGCATGTTCAAACAATATTGCACCATCATCCGTTAATCTAACGCCATCAGTTTCTCTCACTAATAAAATAATACCCAATTCATCTTCTAATTTTTTAATACTACGACTAATTGCAGGTTGAGTGATAAATAGCGCATCAGCGGCTCGGCTAAAGCCATTTAATTGAACAACCTCAACAAAATAGCGTAATGTACGAATATTCATTAGCAATATTTACCTTATTACATTTAGTTATACCCTTAATGATAATAAACCATTTCATATCAAATAATATTCGCGATAAAACATTAAGCATAATGTAAAAGCATTCATATACTTTTATAGACTATTATTCGGATTTTTTGGAGATAATATGAGTAAGACTGTCGTTGAATATATGTTAACCCGTTTATATGACTTAGGAATAAGTGATGTTTTTGGTGTTGCGGGTGATTATGCATTTCCCATAGAAGATACTATTTGTAATAGCAAACATATGCGTTGGATTGGAAACTGCAATGAATTAAATGCAGCTTACGCTGCTGATGGTTATGCCCGAATTAAAGGTATGGCAGCGTTATCGACAACATTTGGTGTTGGTGAGTTAAGTGCGATTAATGCTATTGCTGGCTCTTATGCAGAAAACCTACCTATTTTCCATTTAGTTGGTATGCCAGCAAGTGGTGTACAAAAAAGTAAGCGCCTTGTTCATCACACATTAGGTAATGGTGATTTTGATATTTTTTATCAATTAGGCCAACGTCTTGCTTGCGCTCACGCAATATTAACACCTGAAAATTGTATTACAGAAATGGAACGTTTAATTGCGACTGCATTAACAGAGCGTCGCCCTGTTTATATCGGCCTACCTTCTGATTATGCCACTATGCAAGTGATAGAACATTCCCCTGTTACCGCCCCTAAAAGACCAATAAGTGATAAAGAAATACTAGAAAAAGTGGTATCACTCATTATTGAAAAGCTTGCACACAGCAATAATATCTGCGTATTACCTGGTATTTTATCCACCCGTTTAGGATTATCAGATAATGTGCAAGCTTTTATTGATAAGACTGGCTTACCTTATGCCACTATGTTTATGGATAAAAGTATTTTAAGTGAATCTCATCCCCAATATATTGGCATGTATGATGGCAAATTAATGACGCCTGAAGTCAGAGAATTTGTAGAAAATAGTGAGTACGTATTAGGAATTGGTGCAATGATGACCGACTTTAATACAGGAAGTTTTACTGCCAATATTAAACCAAAACAACTTATCAACATCATGCCTGAGTATGTTGAGATTGATTCAGTTATCTACACATCGATTTATATAGAAGACGTGCTCTCAGCTCTGACTCAACGATTACCAAATAAAACGTATCATCAGATAAAAGCCAAAGGATTAGGCGAAGCTGTATTATCTGATAACGGTAAAATTACAGCTCAGTATCTCTATCCTCATTTAGAAAAGTTCTTTAAACCTAATGATATTATTATTGCAGAGACAGGTACATCATCAATGGGATTAGGTTTTGCCCTATTACCAGAAGGCGCTCAATTCCATAACCAAACATTATGGGGGTCTATTGGTTGGGCAACACCAGCATCATTTGGTGCAGCCCTTGCAGCGCCTAACAAACGAGTTATTTTAATTACAGGTGAAGGCTCCCATCAATTAACGGTACAAGAGATTAGCCAATTTGTTCGCTTCGGATTAAAACCGATTATCCTTGTGTTAAATAATGATGGTTATTTAATTGAGCGATTATTATGTGATTACCCTGAAGCTTATTATAACGATCTTGCTCAATGGAATTATCATCAATTACCTAAAGCTTTTGGTGCAACAGATTGGCATTGTGAGAAAGTCACAACGATAGATGAATTAAATAAAGCGCTTAAAGTAGCGGGATCAACAGAAAGTGCCTCTTATATCGAAATAGTAACCGAACGATATGAAGCTTCTGAATTAGCACAAAAATTGAAAGAGTCTAAAGATTCGCTTTATTCATTTTAAGTTATCGTATGATTTAAATAACAAAACCTAGCTTATGCTGCCTTAGGTTAGGAGAAATGGACACTACTTAGTGTTTAATAATTGGATTATTAATATGGAGAATGAGAGTTACCTTTTGTGTTTTGCATAAGGCTTTGGCACCTATACTAAACGGGTAACTCTCAACTTTTCAAGCTGAACTGTCAAATCTAATCAATAGAAATAAAAAGATCTTCTATAAAAAAAGCGGCCCCTAAGATCCGCTTTTTTCTTTTTTAATCTATTACTTTTATCCTCGGACAAATATATTTACATCCACTTTTCCGCGATATTCACCCGCTTTTGTACCATCTGGTTTACAAATGGCCCATTTGATACCAAATATATCAGGTTGATTATTCCCCATATTGGTTCCAGTTAGTTCGAGATCTGTATTATTGAACTTTAATAGATCATTATTATTTTCATTAGCACATTTTAAACTTGGTGTTGAAGTTTGCTTATAAGGCAATCCTATAACCCAAGGTTTTTTGTCAGAGACCGTACCATTAATAGGTGCTAAAACTAACTTATTTACATTATTTGGATCTAAACTTCCCTCTTTAATTACCGCTGACATATTTACAGGGTTACCTGTACCACCACAGGACAATGTAAAGACAGAGTCTTTAATGACTTCATTCGTAAATGTCATATTTTCATTAATTTGTTGATTAGATACACCAGTAACAGCACAAGATCGTTTCACTGTTACATTGGCATTTACGTTAACTTTTGCATAGAAATCTCCCTCAACAATTCGGCCAAAACTCCCTACATAAAAAGGAGTCCCCGTATATGTTAGTTTTCCGGGAGTTAACTGAGCATCAATATAAACAGGAAATGAACTTGGAACCGTAACTCTAATATTTTTAGTACCACCAGCAGGAACTGTAGTTGTTGCATAATTAGATGGTACATAACATACATTAACGTCAGGCGTTTCTTTATCAACAACACCACTATTTGGCTGAAAAAATTGCCCAGTATAGACACTTTGAAAACTAGAACCAAAATTGGATAAGCTGACATTATAATTAAATTGAGGAGTCACATAAACGACTGTGCCAGAATTGGAAGAATGCGTTAACTTTAAACCATATTTATTAGATTGATTAGGTATTTTAGAAACAAATGTAGAATTACACCTCGATTGTGACTGACTTAATGAAATAATCGCATATACACTATTCCACGAAGGATTACTCTGATTATCGTAAATAGGTTTTCCTTGAAAACTACTCGTTCCCGACAAAGTACCATTTATATATTGAACTTGACTGGGATTGATATTCATATCAATCACCCCTGTTAAGTTTAATGTCATAGCACCCATGTCTGTTCCAGCTAAAACATTAAATGACGAAGTCATTAATACTGAAGTCAGTGATGCCATCATTAAATTACGCATTTTCATAGTTATGCATCCACCTATAAAATAAGGATTATTTTTTATTGGCAAGAAAGAGATAAAATTCTTATTGGTTGCCTGCTATTGACTTCAATATCACTTAAGCCACTATACGAAACGCTGCAACTCTGTTGGTTTTTATTACCCCATTTCACTAACAGCTTGCCATTATCAGGAAGCCCACTCATATAAAGCTGACCATTTTCACCAACAATACCTGTATTCAAATCATTAGGATTATCAGCATCAATTAACGTAGCAATAGCACCAAATGGGACAACACTTTTATTCTGAGAAAGATTTAAAATAGCTTGAAAGCCAATTTTTGTTTTAAAGGCAACCTTAACAATAGCGCCTTTTGTCGGAACTACATTTTGAGATGTTGATTGTAGAGTCGTATTGTCAGGCAATGTATTTACATTTAATGCAATTGTATTTTGGCGATATTCTGTAAGATATGGTGATAACGCATATCCCTGTCTATTAATCGCACCATTTCCTGAACTTAACTCTGTTCCTGTTGCTCCAGGTGCTTCAACAATAGCCATACTATTGCCCATACTTCTACCCAGCAATAAACCACCTGAATGTAAAAGCAAACCACCATTCATGCTGCCATTAACATTATAATAGTCACTTGAATAATTATAATTTAGAGAGGATGTACCGTAGTTACCTGAATAATTAGCATATGCTGAACCATTATTAGATTGGCCTTGGTTAGCCCAAGATTGAGAAATGCCATAAGATAAGGAGTTATCAAATGCACTACCAGATAATCCAACTTGCTGGTTAGTTCTTCCATTATTATCATGGTTTATCATGTAAGTGCTATTAAAATTGCTGAGTGCCGGCGAATTACTAAACACACTAAATGGAACGCTCACATTAAAACTAATTTGCCTATTTTCAGGCCAGCTATCATCTGATTTTATTCTATCAATACTGTAATTTATGCCAAAGTTAATACCACGAATATTGCTATTATAGCCTGTCGTAAGTTGAGTAACGTTCTTATTTTGCTCCCAATAATTATAACGGCTACCAGATAAATAAATACTACCGTACTGACCTAATGATTGTGATACTGACGTTGTAAAACGACTTTTTTCTCGTTCACCTAACCATGGTGAAGTGCCCTCTTTTAATCGATAATCTTCAGTATTGAATTGATTAAAATCGTAATAATCTTTAGTTGAAAAACGTAATGCCGTTAAGTCAACAGAGGTTCCCGTAGTGGTCATATTCTTAGAATAACGGAATCGATAAGATTGCCCATTTTGAGAACCTATTGTATTAAAGTCAGCATGAGCATGTGTGATATCTGTAGATAGAGCACCCCAATTACCTAATGAAATTCCTATCCCAGAGGAAATAGCGTAATAATCTTTCGCACCTAATACCCCGCCATAAAGAGTGACATCATGAGGTAAACCATAAATACCACTGGCAAGCAAAAAATCTGCCTTTTTAGAGCCAACCGTTGTGCCACCATCAAATCGCCCAGTACTAATTTCATATTTCCAACCACCCGGTCTTAACATTACGGGTAATGATGAAAAAGCAACTGTAAATGTCCTTTCTGAACCATCTTCTTCTTTCACTGTGACATCCAAGTTCCCTCCTGAGCCACTCGCGTAAAGATCGGTTATTTTAAATGCACCGGGTGCAACATAAGTTTGATAAATAACATTCCCATTTTGCCGGATAGTAATTTGGGCATTTGATTGAGCAATTCCACTCACATCTGGAGCAAAACCTTGTTGACTCGCTGGCAACATTTGTTCGTTAGAAAATAAACGCATACCTTTCATTGGAATACTATCAAAGACATCATTTCCGGTTGTCGTTTCACCAATAATAAATTCCGACCGCAAAGAATAAAGATTACGAGAAAGATATGTATTAGAAAATTTATTACTGTTATTACTTTGAGTCTCTGCATTATTTGAATTTCGGGTATACGTCTGTGTCATTGTCGAACGTAAACGCCAATCATAAAGATTAAACCCTGCTCTTAATTGAGCAAAGAAATTATCATTTTTTTGTTTTCCATTATTATTAATTTTATCAACATTGCTATCATTAGAAGAATGACCTCCACTAAACATATAATTGATAAACATAGCAGTAACACCACTATCAAAAGAGGCGGGATCAATATAGCCGACGGCATCATTAGACATAACAATTTGAGGAAAACTAGTGATTAGTTTTAATTCTGATAAATTTACTTTTATTAATGCATCAGGAATATATTCATTAATATCATAAATCACCTGATCGCTTTTTAACATATTTAACTTAGGTATTACCTCAGTATTAACACCTAATTTATCTAATAATCCTCGGGTTATTTCAGGCACCACTTTATTATTAGGTCCTTTTACCAAATTAATGATAAACTCACCATTGTTATTATTATTGACATAAACTAACAAAGATATTCTACCTTCAGGTAATGCATCTTTTTGTGAAAATTGGCTTAAATCAATTTCATTTGCAGATACACCTAATTGTCCATCAAGTAATGCGGGATCAAAATAATCTTCTGCAAAAGAATTAAATGAGAACAAAATAAGTGATGTAAAAAAACTGTATCTAAAAATTGCCATTGATTTATTCATTTTTACACTCTTAATATTTAGCCTTATAAAAAATATATTTTTATTAATTTACTGTTTTTATTTTTTCATCTAATGGGAACATAAACTCATCTAATACTTGCCAATGAATAGATGTAATCTTCTTTTCATTCGAAAATAAATATTCTTGCGTGCCAAATGGAGGTACGTTTTTCGATAACTCTTGTAGTTCGATCTCTTTTCCATTTATCTTTATTGTGTTAAAAGCTAGATAAATAGGTGAATCATTTTTCGCAATTATTTTATTACCATCAATTGAAAATGATAATTTTTTTTCTGCATCTTTTATTTCTATGCCTTCAAGAGACTTTGGTCGATAATATACTTTAAAGTTTAATGCCCTAATAAAGTTCATCTGTACATTTGGTGTTTCTTCAGATGTGGATGGTATTAATCGAAATTGAGAAATATAAACACTCTCTCTATCTGTTGGTATTGTACTTTCTGAACCAGTAAACTTAATTACCCACTCATAGTATTCTTCAGGTTCTATTTTTTGTAAAAGCGGAGTTAAAATAAAAGGAGGATTCTCTTTTTTATCAATCAATTGCAACCCCGTAGATTCATCTAACCATCTCATACTAGCCTGAACGAGATACGCTTTTTTTTCATTATTTCTTAAACCAATAGAGATGCTTTTACTACCTTCATTATACGTCATTCTTTGCAATGAAAATTCAAATGCATTATTAGCAGACCATGCTAATTGGCAATAAAAAAAACCTAATATCAAAGTAGTAATAAAGAAAATACGACTATTCAAAACGTTCATTTCATTAGTCCTTATATTTGAATTCTTTTGATAATTCACCATAGTCGTTAATTATATGCCAACTAGCTTCTTTTATTGATACTTCTACCAATTCAGTTTTGCTATAAGGTGATAACAATAAGGTTTTATTATATTTTTCGTTATTAACTTTAATTGATGTTAATGTCATATAATATGGAGTTGGGTTATCTAAAAACCACTTTCCTTCTTGTTCTTTAATAAAGATCTTTTTATAATCTTGTTCTGAAGGTCTTGCTATATTTTCAGGTCGATAAATTACTTTAATCACAAAATTAGTTATTAATACTAATTTTGATTCCTGTGATTCACTTTCATTAGGTCGCTTAGTAGAAGGTATAATTTTTGTATTCAAATAAAAGAGTGACTCTTTGTCATTGGGTAAATTTTGAGTCTCTTTTAATAAAATACGTAAAGATGAAACACTCTTGTTTTCTAAACGAAATACAGGGGGAGTCACTATAAAATTAGATGACAAATTTCCATCAATTTTTTCAGTAACGCCAGCTTGTATTAAATAAGGCTGATTATCATCATTAGAAATATATACACTTTCACTTGAGTTACCTTCAGAAAAAATAACGCGCGTTTTTCCTAAACTAACCCCTTGAGCATTAGCATTAAAATAACTAAAAGCTAATATTAAAATAATAGAAATTTTTATAATAAAATTATTCATATAATATCTTAATCAACGATATACGAAAAAGTTAACGTTGCCGAAAACTCTCCAGATTCGGGATCACAAACTGTGGGATCTTTGCATTTAACATAGGTATAAAGTGTTTTTTCTAATTGATCTTTACTTATGTTATTCCAAACAGTATCTTCAGATTTAAAAAAATCCGTATTATTATTAGATTGAGCAACATTATTTTTACTTGATACTCTGATACCAAAACTTTTATTGATATCATCATTAAATGTAACCGTATTTAAAGTACTCTTTGCCTTCATTGTCACATAAGTATCAAAAAAGTCATTCGTTTTACAGTCACTTAGTAATACCTTTATCGGAATAGGTTCTATAAGATTATTTTTAATTTTATTCGATTGAATACTACCAAAATCAACTTCATTGCTACTTGTTCCTGAAACTGAGAGTTTGCAGGTCTGTTTATCAATGGTCACATTAAAGTCAAATTCAATACTCTGAGCATCAAAACTAATAAATAGTGCTAGTGTAATAAACAAACTTAACAAATTCCTTTTCAATAGAAATATATTCATATTTACTTTCTCAAGGTTGTATAAGTGTTAATGCTAATATTGCTTTTAGCGTACCAGGATTAACCGCTGAACTGTCTTTCTTAACAAGCTCGACTTCAAAGTCTTTATTTTTATTACCATTTCCTGTTGTAATATAAACAGAACTTGTTCCAGCATTAAAATTAACTAAAGAACATTGATCATTTTTACAATCGTATAGAGCGAAACTCGCATTAGTTGGATTATTCACCGGTGATATTTTGTTATTTGCAATTTGTGTTCCTGATCCCGCTTTTATAACAACTTCCATATCAGGTGTTTCATCAACATAATCTTGGCAAAGGTAATTAACTGAAAAAGGTATTTTGTTTTCCTTTTTTACACCTATTTCATCAACATTTTGCATTAATGTTGATTGAGAAAATTTCACCGTTTGGTCTGATAAAGTAAAAGCACATGTTCCTTTTGTTACTGAACCTTTTACTATGACAACCGCAGAGTCATCAACAGCGCTATATCCATAAAAAGAGATACAAGTTAATAATGCGCCCAATATAATTGGTTTAAAATGTGGCTTTATGTTCATTAAATCCACCTAAATCATCTATTGTACGCCATTGAACACTTCCTTTAGTTACACCTGTAGGTAAGGCATATTTTATCGAACTATAAGGCGCGATCATGGCATTGTTATTGGCCAAACTAACACCTAGCTTTATATTGTTGACAGAAAACCCAGCAAAATTGATGTAATAAGGGGAATTATTGACTACCTTTAATTGTTTTCCTTCCACACTAAATCCTAATTTCTTTTGCGCATCGTCAGATGTCATCGGTAAATTTTTAGGTCGGTAGAAAAGTTTTATGACATTATCAAATCCCACACTTAAGCCCGCTGTGTCAGAATTGTTGTTTTGTCCAGGGATCATCTTTGCATGAAAATAAAAAATACTTTCTCTATCTTTTGGTAAAGAATTACTCATGGCATAAATTTTCACTTCATGCCTTGATAAACTATTAATTCTAAAAAGAGGTGGAGTGACTTGAAATACAATTGGGTTTTCATCAGAGGAAATATAGGCTTGTACCAAATAATTTATTTTTGGTTCTTCATTACGAACGATAACACCTACACTACTCTCACCTTCAGGATAAATAATACGTGTAGCGTTTAAACCCACGCCTTTAGAATAAGCGAGTGGCGATATAGTCATTAGTAAAATAACAAAAAACTTTCTTATTCTATTTGTAATTTTAATCATTATATTTCTTCTTTAATGAGAGGCTCTATTAAATAGAGCCTCTAAAAATTAAGCAATATTAGTTATAAGCAACAGTAAAAGTAACTGGTACTTTTAATTCATCACTTGTTACTGCACCATTTGTTAAATACAGACCAGCGGTCATCGGAATACGACCTGTACCGTCTTTAATGATCTCTTGTCCTAATGTCAGACCTGTTTCAACATTTGGTTTAACTAAAGTATTACTTGCTGTTGCTAACAATTTTACAGCTAAAGAAGCCGCTGTTGCGTTAGCAAACATTTCAGAATCAAAGTTTGATTTATTACCACGAGCATAAAGATTGATTGTTTCACCAGTTGCTAATGCTGCTGTACAATTAGAAAGCTCTAAATTAAACGTCTTGTTATCTCCTAATTGATCGCCGACGTTTTTGCCAGAAACTTCATCACTCGTGAAGGTTCCCCAATCAATTTTAGAACCTTCTGTTGTTGAAGAAACATCACAACTTGCGGCACGAATTAATGCTTCGAATGACACCGTTGTGCCCTGTGTTGCAGCAAAAGCATTACCTGCAACCATAAATCCAGACAACACGATAAACGGAGCAACTTTCTTAATTAAAGACATATTGTTACCTTTCGTTTTTTAAATAAATCGCCTATTGGAATTAGTATTATTCCCTTAATCATCTTAATTAGATGTAAATTAAGAAAATATATTTTCTAATTCTTTTTAAAGAGTAGCACAACAATTAAATTTTACTCGCAAAGCGAGTTTAAATTACATAATGATAATTATTTAAAAAACTTTTTTTATAAAGTGCTTTCTTTATTTTCAGAATATTTAACTGATCTTTAATTGAGCATCAATATAATACTTAAAAAATAAAAAAATATATTTTTAAATATATAAATTTTGTTTTTCATATATATAGACATGTTAAAACTAATATAAAAAAACATTTAATTTAATTTTAATAGGTAAATACACCTAATGATAAATACTTAAGAGCAAACCTATATTCCACATAAAATTATTTTTAATTTTTTTATTTGAATGAGTAAATATACTTAATTTTATTGTATATAAATAAATCAATTGGTTATTTATTATACTGATCGATTCTAGCGTTGTTTATTCAATACAAAAAAAATGGCCTCATTACTGAGACCATTTTATTTATCATTATAACAATTCTTCGAATATTACTTTTCTGGCATTTGTGGCATTGGTCTACGGAACCGACGAGTGATCCATACCATATAAAGTATACCAATTGCGCCCCAAACAAGACCTAACTCCATAGAACCTGGTTCAAGGTTTACCCACAAGACACCCATTGTTGCAGCACCAATAATAGGTAATATCAGGTAATTAATGTGATCCATTAATCCTTTATTACGGCGCTCACGAATATAGAACTGTGAAATAACAGACAGATTCACGAAAGTAAACGCAACTAATGCACCAAAGTTAATTAATGCCGTTGCAGTCACTAAATCAAAGAACACAGCACCTAATGCTAAGAAACCAACTAATAGCACGTTAAATGCAGGCGTACGCCATTTTGGATGTACATAGCCAAATGTCTTCTCAGGGAATACACCATCACGTCCCATAACATAAAGTAAACGTGCAACACCTGCGTGAGCCGCCATACCTGATGCTAATACAGTCACACAAGAGAACACTAAAATAATAGACTGGAATAAAGCACCCGCAACATACAGCATTATTTCAGGTTGTGACTCTTCTGGATTTTTAAATCGTGAAATATCTGGGAAATACAGTTGTAAAAAGTAAGAAACCGCAATAAAGATGATCCCACCAATCAGCGCTGTTAAGAAAATCGCTTTAGGGATAACTTTACCTGCATTTGGTGTCTCTTCTGATAATGTACTGATACCGTCGAAACCTAAGAATGAGAAACAGAGTATTGTTGCCCCGGTTATCATTGGTATGACTTGCGCATCAACAGACGCAAACGGTCTAAAGGTCCATAACTCCCCTGCACCTTCTCCGTTATAAACACCGTGGATAAGCAGCCCAACGAAGACAACCATGACTGCTACCTGAACAATAACGATCGCTGTATTTAAGTTCGCAACAACGTTAATACCACGCAGGTTAAAGAACGTCATTAAAGCCACTAAAGCAAATACAAAGATCCACGGTTCAACGCCTGGGAATATTGCTTGTAAATAGATTTTCGCCAATAAGATATTGATCATTGGCATAAATAAATAGTCAAGTAAAGATGACCAACCCACCATAAAGCCAACATAAGGGCTCATGGATTTTTGAGCATAAGTATACGCAGAGCCTGCTGAAGGAAAACGCTTAACTAATTTTCCATAGCTGACCGCTGTAAATAAAATTGCAATCAACGCAATCGCATACGAGGTTGCTACGTGACCATTCGTAATGCCAGAAACGATACCAAATGTATCGAAAATAGTCATAGGCTGTAAAAAAGCAAGCCCCATCATGACTACCTGCATTAGAGTCAAGGTTTTACGTAATTGAACTCGATTGTTAGCACCAGTTTGGTTAGTGCCGATAGAGGAGATGACGTTATCTGACATTAGCGAACCCTCCCATAACTTCGGTTTGAGTATTAGATAAACTCAACCGACAGTTACTGGGAAGACTTCGCATCTGCCTATAAACAGAATAGAATGAAGTTTTTAAGGATGTGTATGTGTTTAGGAGACGCCGTGCTCCGTAGTCATCATTGCCCGCAGTGCCGCTAGGCCCGACTGCGAAAGAGAATAATTGTACCATATTAGCATTCCTCTATCATGACAACCCTTTCTCTAAGGGGCTGGCTGCTAATCAAATTATGTTATCTATTCAGACTCAAATGAATCTGACCTC
>JAEYFY010000374.1 GCA_023454395.1 Pseudomonadota bacterium | reverse complement strand
TGGGATTGTTTGCCTATTTAGGGGCGGCAATGGCAGGTTGGCCATTAAGTCAGGTCATGGCGCATTATGGTTGGACTGGGATGTTTGCATTATTAACCAGTGCTGCGGCCTTAATGGGACTCTTACTGATGCCGTTGTTAATTGCTGATGTTAGCAAACAAGAGCATTTAGTTGGCCCACTTTCATTTTCCGATGACGACACATTTAAAAGGTTCTGAACATGAAATTGAAAACCCTCTCTACACTCGTTGCTGCTGGTCTGGCTCTGTCTGCGGTTAGCTTATCAACAAATGCGGCTGGTCGCTTAGTGGTTTACTGTAGTGCGACAAATGCAATGTGTGAAGCTGAAACAAAAGCCTTTGCCGAAAAGTATGATGTTAAAACAACCTTCGTTCGTAATGGTTCAGGAAGTACTTTAGCTAAAATCGAAGCTGAAAAACGTAATCCACAAGCTGACGTTTGGTATGGCGGTACAATGGATCCTCACTCACAAGCAGGTGAAATGGATCTGCTAGAGCCTTACGTTTCGCCTAATCTTGATCAGATCATGCCACAATTTCGTGATCCGGCTAAACGCAAAGGTAACTACTCTTCTGCAGTTTATGTCGGTATTTTAGGTTTTGGTGTCAATAAAGATCGCTTAAAAGAAAAAGGCATCGCCATTCCAACGTGCTGGAAAGATTTAATTAAACCTGAATATAAAGGTGAAATTCAAATTGCCGATCCACAAAGTTCGGGAACCGCTTACACGGCACTGGCAACCTTTGACCAATTATGGGGCACTGAACAAGCCTTTGATTATCTAAAGAAAATCAATACAAATATCTCTCAATACACCAAATCAGGTATTGCTCCCGCACGAAATGCAGCCCGTGGTGAAGCAGCCATTGGTATTGGCTTCCTACATGATTACTCATTAGAAGTTGAAAATGGCGCACCACTTGAATTGATTTCACCTTGTGAAGGTACAGGCTATGAAATCGGTGGTGTCAGTATCATTAAAAATGCCCGCAATATGGATAACGCAAAATTATTCGTAGATTGGACACTCTCAAAAGAAGCTCAGGAAATTAGCTGGAAAGAAGGTAAATCTTACCAAATTCTAACCAATACCTCGGCTGAATCTTCACCAATGGCACTGAAATTATCAGACTTAAAACTCATTAACTACGACATGGATAAATATGGCGATAGTGAAGTACGTAAGGAACTGATTAATAAGTGGGTTACCGAAGTAAAAATGGGTAAATAGCCCATTAACAGAGCGAGATAACCTCTCGCTCTCTTTTTCTCATAATAATAAATACAGTTACTCTCGGGGGATTTATGTCTCACACACTCGCTTTACCTGAAAAAAAGAGGCGGGATCCCATATTTTTATGGATCCTAATTGCATGGATGGCATTTGCTTTACTGCCATCATGGAGCCTTGATTACGGTCTTTTAGATTCTACAGCAGATGAATTGCTCACCTCTTACGGCTGGAGTAGCGTTAATATTAGTTGGCTCTGGTTTTTATTACCAAGCTTGCTGATCTTTCGTCCATTAACTGCGCCTAAGCGTGAAAATCGCACTCGCCACTATTTTGACGCGGGTTTTGCCCTATTTTGTGCATTTATTACGATAGTCAGCGCCACACTTGAAGGACGTGGATTAGGTTATTCGGCGATCATCCTCTTTATTTCTCTGGGAATGATCATGAAAACCGCCTTAACACGCCTTGAATGGCTAGGTGGTGATAGCTTTGTTATTGGCTCTTTGATAGCCGTTGTTGCTCTCATCAGTGCTTTTATTATCTTCCCTAGTATCGCTATTTTTATTCCGATGTTTAAAGATAGCGCAGGCAATTTTGCGCCTTTTGAGTTTATCGCAATTTTAAGCCAAGCTCATATTGTGCAAGTGATGCTCAACTCTATTGTGCTTTCTATTGCCGTAGGGATAGGCTGTACTTTCTTTGGTTTAATTCTGGCAATTTATACCTCTCGTATTGCGGTACGCTCTGCCATTATTGGTCGTGTATTTTCTATATTACCTATCGTTACTCCCCCTTTTGTTGTCGGTTTAGGAGTGACGTTAATGATGGGACGCTCTGGCTATGTAACGGAGTTTCTCGCCACTTACGCAGGGCTTGAAAATACCAACTGGTTATATGGTTTTACAGGGATTTGGTTGGCGCAAGTGCTCGCGTTTACGCCTATGTCTTTTATGATTTTAGATGGTGCGATTAAAACCATTCACCCTTCATTAGAAGAAGCCTCTTACACCTTAAGAGCCAACCGTTACCAAACGTTCTTTAACGTCTTTATGCCGTTACTTAAGCCGGCTTTAGCCAATGCGTTTTTAATCGTGATTGTGCAATCTCTTGCTGACTTTAGTAACCCACTCGTTTTAGGCGGTAACTTTGACGTTATTGCGACACAAATTTATTTCTATATCACCGGCTCTCAGCTTGATTATCAATCAGCCAGTACATTAGGTGCATCACTGTTAGTTTTCTCACTATTGGTGTTCTGTGTGCAATATATGTGGATTGGTAAACGTTCTTACGTCACGGTATCAGGTAAATCTTATCGCGGTGATGTTCAGCCTCTGCCATCGTCACTGATTGCGTTTGTCACAACCGTTCTCGGTATTTGGGTTGTCTTTAATATTCTGCTCTATGGCAGTATTTTCTACGGCAGTTTCACCGTTAACTGGGGCGTTGATTACACCTTAACACTTGATAACTTTATCAAACTATTTGGTCAAGGAATGAGCGACGGTGCATGGCCTTCGTTGTTAGATACCTTGTTATATGCAGGTATTGCAGCGCCAATTACCGCTATTCTTGGACTATTAATTGCCTATATCGTGGTGCGCCAAGACTTTAAAGGTAAAAAAAGTATCGAGTTCACAACCATGCTTTGTTTTGCCGTACCAGGAACCGTCGCCGGTGTCTCTTATATTCTTGCGTTTAATGATTCGCCTTTCTATTTAACGGGAACGGCGGCAATTGTCATTATTTCGATGACAATGCGTAACGTGCCTGTAGGAATACGTGCGGGTATTGCGGGGCTGGGGCAAATTGATAAATCGCTTGATGAAGCTTCTTTAAGTTTAAGAGCGAATTCCATGAGAACCATTTTCTATGTGTTATTACCGCTATTGCGCCCTGCTATTTTGTCTGCGCTGATTTATAGCTTTGTGCGTGCAATCACTACAGTTAGTGCCATTGTCTTCCTTGTTACACCAGATACACGCGTGGCAACTGCTTATATTTTAAACCGCGTTGAAGATGGTGAATACGGTGTCGCAATTGCCTACGGCTCGATTTTAATCGTCGTCATGTTGGCAATTATTTTCTTATTTGATTATTTGATTGGCGAAGCCCGTGTTTCACGCTCTAAAGCCAAAAATGCACAGTAATACGGAGTATAAATCATGACACAACAACATTTCGTTGAACTGAAAAATGTAATTAAGCGTTTTGGCACTAACACGGTAATTGAAGATCTCAGTTTGTCTATTCCACAAGGCAAAATGGTTTCATTATTAGGGCCTTCAGGTTGCGGTAAAACCACGGTATTACGTTTAGTCGCGGGATTAGAAAAACCGACAGAAGGGAAAATTTTCATTGATGGTGAAGATGTTACCGATCGCTCAATTCAGCAACGCGATATCTGTATGGTGTTTCAGTCTTATGCCCTTTTCCCTCATATGTCATTAGGAGAAAACATTGGCTATGGTTTAAAAATGCTAGGACGACCGAAGGCGGAAATTAAACAACGTGTTTCCGAAGCCTTAGAGCTGGTGGATTTAGCGGGCTTTGAAGACCGTTTTGTTGACCAAATTTCAGGAGGACAGCAACAACGTGTCGCTTTAGCTCGCGCCTTAATTTTAAAACCTAAAGTGCTACTTTTTGATGAACCATTAAGTAACCTTGATGCCAATTTACGTCGTAGTATGAGAGAGAAAATTCGTGAGTTACAACAACAGTTTAATATCACCTCTCTTTATGTAACCCATGATCAAAGTGAAGCATTTGCGGTTTCTGATATGGTTTTAGTAATGAATAAAGGGAAGATAATGCAATTAGGTTCACCGCAAAATCTTTATCGTCAACCCGCGTCTGAATTTATGGCAAGTTTTATGGGAGATGCAAACTTATTCCCTGCCACATTGGGCGCTGATTATGTTGAGATCTTCCACTATCGCCTACCAAAACCAGACACGTTTAACACCACGAAAACCGAAGTTAGAGTGGGAGTTAGACCAGAAGCGATCACCTTATCTCAACAAGGCGATGCTTGTCAGCAATGCAAAATCGTCCATGTCGCTTATATGGGACCTCAATATGAAGTGACCGTAGAATGGCAAAATCAAACTTTGCTCTTACAAGTCAATGCGACTCAGCTTCAGCCTAGTGTAGGCGACAGTTACTATCTACAAATCCATCCTTATGGCATGTTTATCTTAGAATAAGCATATTTATCTTAAAGGCACCTTTCAGGTGCCTTTTTCATTTCTTCTACCTTCTCCCATGAAAAATATTTTTATTTAAAAATTACAATAAGTTATAAAAATTTTGTCATTTTGAAAAAATCATCACTTGCTAATGATAATTATATTTACTTACAATATTTACAAAATGTTATGTTATAACATTTTAAAACAAAGGAGGTAATCAAAATGAAAAAATTGGTTTTCAGTTATACAACGCTTTTTATTTCAATAAGTTATTCTTTATTTGCGAATGCAAACACCACAATAAAAACAGAGGAAAAACCACAAAGTGAGATATTAAAGGTTTATTCAACGCCTTTACAAACATCGGCAGAAAAAATGGCAACACCTGTTGCAGTTTTTACACAAGAAGATCTACGAACTAATCGTAGTGCATCTATTGCAGAAACATTGACATCTCTACCTGGTTTTCATGCCAGCTTTTTTGGTGGAGGTTCAGTACATCCAGTTATTCGGGGAATGTCAGGAAATCGAGTCAAAGTATTACACAGTGGTAGTGATCTTATGGATGTTTCATCTATTGGTGCAGATCACGCGATCACCAGTGAACCTTTTTTAAGCCAACGTATTGAAGTGTTAAAAGGATCTGCAACATTACTTTATGGCGGAGGTACGATAGGTGGCGCCATTAATGTTATTGATAGCAAAATTCCTATGTCAGTGCCTGAAAAAGGCTACGACGGCGAATTACAGTATCAATACGATTCCGTTTCTAAGGGAAATATAGGGGCAGCCGGATTAACATTAGGACAAGATAATTTAGCTCTGCGTATTGAAGGCACTAAACGTTATCAAAGCGATTACAACCAACCAGCACCTTTGCATCAAGGAGAGTCTCGCCGTTTAGCTGGCTCTTATCAAGATAACCAATCTGCAAATATCGGTGCATCGTGGATCTTTGATGATGGTTATATTGGGATTGGTTATGGTGAACAACATCGCCGATATGGATTACCTGGCCATACTCATTTTCATGATCATGAAGAGGAGCATCATCACGTTTCTACTCACTCTCCTGTAACCGGTCATCATCATGATCACAATCATGAATACCCTGATGAACAACATGAACATGGCATTCCCTATATTATTATGGAGAGTAAACGATGGGATCTACGTGGTGAAAAAAGTAATCCATTTGCCGGTGTTGAATCGGTACGTTTCAGTGCGACCAGAACCCATTATCATCATGATGAAAAAGAAGGTCATGAAGTTAGTACCCAATTTAAAAACAAAGGAGATGAATTAAGATTTTCTTTCACACATCAACCTATTTTAGGCTGGCGTGGTGTTATTGGTGGGCAATTTAATCAACGTGATTTTAGTGCTTATGGAGAAGAAGCTTATGTACCATCAACAAAAACCAAAAATCACGCCCTCTTTTTATTAGAAGAATACCAATTAGGTGATTTTCGCTATGAATTAGGCTTTCGCCAAGAGTGGCAATCACTGTTAAATAGAGAAACGCAAAAAAACAATAAGCAGAATGCATCTTCTATTTCTGCTGGATTAGCGTGGAATTTTACACAAGACTATTTTTTAAATTTATCACTATCACACACGAAAAGATTACCGGTGGCAGAAGAGCTTTACGCGAATGGTGTTCATGCTGCAAGTCGAACTATTGAAAAAGGCGATCCTAATTTAACCGCAGAGTCAGCAAATAATATTGATATTGGAATAACTAAAGTTACAGGTGATATTCAATTCAATATTAGCGCCTATTATAACCGTATTAATAATTATATTTACGGTCAGTTTACTGGCACTGAATTAAATAATGGCTATCGTTCATTACAATATGTTCAAAATGATGCACAATTTAAAGGTATAGAAGGCAATATTGATTATTACTATAACCAAGATAGCTTAATTGGTATTTCTGGTGATTATGTTAGAGCAAATTTACTGCATAATAAGGGAAATATACCAAGAATACCGGCTTATCGTTTAAGTACTTATATTAAACATAGTATTACAGATAATTTAACTGGACAAATCCGTGTTGACCATTTTGGAAAACAAAATAAAACGGCAGACTATGAAACACCAACAGATGCTTATAATACGGTTAGTTTAGGTAGTGAATATATCGGTTATTTAGATCAAACCCATTATACCTTGTACGCCAAAATTAATAATATCTTTGATGCAAAAGGAAAAGACAGTACCTCTTATATTAAAGATGAAATGTATTTACCGGGTCGTAATATTATCTTAGGCGCAACTCTTACATTCTAAGTATAAAACAATAATTATGAAAAAAAGTAAATTCTCTATTATTTTACTTATGCTTTTGTCGTCTCCTTTATATGGAAAAGAGAATAATAAAGATAAAAGCAAAGAAAAAGAACTACCAAACGATGTTATTACTGTTAAAGCAGCATCAATAAAAAACAAAGAGACATTCTCTTCATTGTTACTGAATAATCGGGAAGAGATAAAAGGAAAACAACTTGAACAAATAAAGTCCAATACAATTGGCAATACCGTTTCAAAAGTCGCAGGAGTACAAGCAGAAGGTTTTGGTCCTAATGCCGCAAGACCTGTTATTCGTAGCATGTCTGGAAATAGAGTGGGTATTTTAGTCAATAACCTTCCTATTAATGATATTTCATTTATTAGTGGGAATATGCCTATTCCCATTGATATGAATAGAATTAATGAAATATCGATCAGTAAAAACTCTGAAGCACTACTTTATGGCGGTAGTAGCAGTGGTGGTGCAATTCATTTGTGGGATGATAGGATAATGACACAGTTGCCTGAAAAAGCGGTTTCAGGCGCCGTGACATTTAATGGAAGTACCAATAACGGTAATGGTGGATCAGCAAATATTAAATTCAGTAATGAAGAAAACTGGGTGTTTAATATTTCGGGTGCCACTAAACGTGTTACTAGATATAAAATTCCAACACATTCTAAAGCAGCACCTTGTTATAGCTATCAGCAACTAAAAAGTCACTTTGCGTTACGTGATCAATGCCAAGTTGATATGAAAGTATTTACCAGCCGCAATCCTGAAGCTTACCCTTACATTAGTGAGTTTTGGAAAAAATACAAAGTTGAATATGAATTAAGCGAAGATGATAAATATACTTTTAAAGATAAAGATTATTTTTCAGGTATTGGCTATGTTGATAATGAAGCTAACTCACAATATAAACCCGGTAGCCCCACATCCATTGAACATGTGACACCACCCAAACATTATGTTGAAAATGATAATAAAGAAATTCCTAATAGCTTTTTAAAAAGTCAAAGTGGTAATGCATCACTCTCTTATATTGGCGATGATGGTTATTTAGGTCTATCTGTTACTGATTTTCAAACATCTTATGGTGTACCGGGATATGCCTATCTCACGTCGAAAACGACACGAGAAATGTACAAACCTATTTCGGTTTCAAACCATAATCGACGAATAGATATACAAGGAAAACATTATCACTTAACGCCTTTTTTAAGGGACAGTGCTTTTTATTACTCTTATTCTGAATCGAAAGATGAAGAATTGGTGGGGCAAATTGCATCATCGATATTTGAGACAAAAAGTCACCAATTAGCCTTGGAAACTGCACACACCCCGCTCTTTAATCGAGTAAATGGTGCTGTTGGAATTAACGGTAATTATCGTGACCTGAAAACGTCGGGCTATGATGCTTATTTACCCAGTGTATTAACCAAAGAATACGGGATCTATTGGGTTGAGTCGCTAAATTTATCTCCTTTTGAAATTACTGCGGGATACCGTAAAGGCTATACTCACCATCATTTAAATATTCCCGATAATTATAATAGCGGTCGAGGACAAGGCTCCAATCTGCAAAATCGTCATTTTGATACAAGTGCAAATACACTAGCCTTATCTTTTACGCCAGTTGATGAATGGACATTAAAACTACAACAAAATATTGCTTATCGAGCGCCAGAAATTAATGAGCTTTATACACATGGTCCGCATTATGCTTATTTAATTGAAGAACAGGGAAAGAGTGAATTTAATACCGAAAAAAGTAAAAGTATTGAATTATCATCTGTTATTGAGATAGGTAATTTCTCTAATAAGATTAATTTGTATAAAACAGACTACAGTGATTTTAAATTTAGACGATTAACAGGAGTTAGCCGTGGTGGGGTTACCGTTATGGAATGGGATGAAACGGATCTCGAAACAAAAGGATTAGAATACGAATTTAAGTATTTATATGAAATGCCTCACGAGCATAATCTTACATTTACACTATTTGGTGATTTTGTTGAAAACAAAAGTAAAAGAAAGCTCTTTATTGCAGGTAATTATTTGCCTAATCTTCCCAATGAAAAACATGGTATTAGCCTTAATTACCAGCATGGTGAATTAACTGCATTTAGCACTGCGACTTACTATAAAAAACAAAAAGAAAGTGGTGGATTAATGTATGGCGGGGATATTACTTTCCCTTCTTACACATTAGTTGATGCCGGTATTGGTAAAAAATATCATCTTGATAAATTGGATGTTTCTGTTGATTTTATTATTAATAATCTCACCAATACAGAAGCAAGACCGGCATCTTCTCAATTAAAATATTTAGCCCCATTACCGGGTCGAAACTATGGGGTAAATGTCAAAATTGATTTTTAATATCTTCTAATTTAGCAAGATATAAAGTAAGCGAGGCACCCAATGGGTGCCTCTTTTTTTATGATTATAATACTACGACATTTTCCCCTGGTGTGACATCCTGGTGTGAATATTTGATGTAACACTTGGTTTAATCCATTGTTACTATATTATTGTTTTATATAATAATTACTGGATACTCGTACTGCTCCCTTTTGTTTTATAGGGAACGATAAAGATAAACCTTATCGCCCCTGCTCTACGCTCTATTTTCCTTGAGCGAGATATTTTTGCATTTCATCTGCTGGAACCATACCACCACCAGTCGCCCATACTAAATGCGTTGCATTTTGCATTTTTTGACTGTCTAGTGATAAACCTTGCAGATAATATTTAGCTTGAGTGACATGTACTGCCCCCTTCATTCCAGCTAAAGCCGAAGGTTCTAACTTAATTCCTTCTTCTTTATTTAATAAACTGAGTAAGTCATAAAGCTCTTGGTCATCAATAGTGTAATAACCATCAATTAAGCGCTCCATTGCTCGCCCAACAAAGCCTGATGCACGACCGACAGCAAGACCATCAGCAGCCGTTACGTTATCGATACCAATCTCTTGTACAGAGATGCCTTCGTGTAATTGGGTATAAACACCCAATAACATACAAGGTGAGTGTGTTGGCTCTGCAAATAAGCAGTGTACTGCATCTCCAAATGCCAGTTTTAGCCCAAAAGCAACACCACCAGGACCACCACCAACACCACAAGGCAGATAAACAAACAGAGGATGTTCACTATCAACACGAACACCTTGTTCTTCAAATTGGCGTTTTAAACGTAATCCGGCTACCGCATAACCCAAGAATAATGTTTTTGAGTTTTCATCATCGATAAAGAAACAGTTAGGATCTTTCTCTGCTTCTTTACGACCTTCTTCTACCGCGATGCTGTAATCTTGTTCATATTCAACAACATTAACGCCATGAGAACGTAATTTATCTTTCTTCCACTGACGTGCATCAGCAGACATATGAACACTCACGCTAAAGCCTAATTTCGCACTCATGATCCCAATAGACATACCTAAGTTGCCTGTGGAGCCTACAGCGATACTATATTGGCTAAAGAATTCACGGAATTTGTCAGAAAATAATTTTTCATAATTATCCTCTGTACTTAATAATCCCGCGTTGATCGCCAATTTTTCAGCATGAGTCAGTACTTCATAAATCCCACCACGCGCTTTAATTGAACCTGAAATAGGAAGATGACTATCCTTTTTCAAGCGTAATTGACCGCTAATAGGTGTGTTATAACGCTTTTCAAGAGCAACTTTCATCTTAGGAATATCAACGACTTCTGATTCGATAATTCCTTGAGTAACCCCTGTTTCTGGAAATGCTTTCGCTAAATAAGGCGCAAAACGTTGTAATCGTGCTTGTGCATCAATTACGTCATCTTGCGTTAAACCAACATATGGAAGTCCCTGGTCAGTGGTGGTCACTTTTGGGTTAAACCAAACCACTTCTTTTAAGTCCACTAAGTCACGAACTAGTGGAAAATTACTTATTAATTTATTTATATCTATATGGTTCATAGTCGTTCTCTTTTATATGACAAAAGAAAGCATAAATGTACCGCCTAATGCGACAAAGGAGGCAATAAAGGTCGCGACACTGTAAAAACGAAAAGTTT
>JAEYFY010000206.1 GCA_023454395.1 Pseudomonadota bacterium | reverse complement strand
GAACTCAGAAGTGAAACGTTGTAGCGCCGATGGTAGTGTGGGGTCTCCCCATGTGAGAGTAGGGAACTGCCAGGCATTAAATAAGACGAGAAAGCCAACCCAATGGGTTGGCTTTTTTGCGTTTGGGATTTTAAAAGATCATAAGATATCTGAAATGTAGATATAATATCTCCACACTAATCACCTACCACTTTACTATCCTCAGCGATGCTAGGCTGTTAAACTAAGCCATCAGCTAAATGAGGTAGACTTTCATGAAAGAATCGGTTTCATTGCAAGCATTTAATACATTTGGTTTGAGAGCAAAAGCTCACCAAATAGAAACTGCAAATAATAAAGATGAGCTTTGTACATATTGGCAAAATGCCCATGAGCAGAAATTACCCACCCTTATTCTAGGTGGCGGTAGTAACGTACTGTTTACAGAAGATTTTAATGGTATTGTTATCCGCAATTGTATTGCTGGTATTGAAATTACTGAAAATGAGCAATATTGGTCTATTCATGTTGGTGCGGGCGAAAACTGGCATGCACTTATTGAATTTCTGTTAGAAAAGAACATCTATGGACTGGAAAATTTAGCACTGATCCCAGGAAATGTAGGTTCAGCACCCATACAAAATATCGGTGCATATGGCAAAGAATTAAAAGATGTTTGTGCTTATGTTGATATTGTTGAGTTAAGTACGGGTCATGTTCATCGATTAACTAATAATGAATGTCAATTTGGTTACCGTGATAGTATTTTCAAACATCATTACCAGCAAGGCTTTGCTATTATTGCTGTTGGCTTACAGCTTAGCAAAAAATGGGAGCCTATTCTTACATATGGCGATTTGTCTAAATTACCATTAGAAACCGTAACGCCAAAAGATGTATTTGGATCTGTGTGCGCTATGAGAACGAGCAAACTACCCGATCCTACCATAACAGGTAATGCTGGTAGCTTTTTCAAGAACCCAATTGTTGATACTCGTATTGCACAACATTTAAAAGCAGAATACCCCTTCTGTCCTCAATATGTTCAACAAGATGGTGTAAAACTTGCTGCAGGTTGGCTGATTGATCAATGTGGTCTTAAAGGCTATCAGATTGGTGGTGCTGCTGTTCATATGAAGCAAGCACTTGTTCTCATCAATAAAGACGGTCTGGCCACGGGCAAAGACATTGTTAATTTAGCTGCATATATACGCCAAAAAGTCTTTGAGCGCTTCGGTGTACAATTAGAGCCAGAAGTTCGTTTTATGGGACAACATGGCGAAATCAATGCAGTGGATGCTATATCATGAAAGAAACACCAACTCCCTTATTATTAATAGAGCTTCTTGCTGACGGAAATATCCATTCAGGGGAGCAACTAGGCGAAAGCTTAGGAATGACACGCGCAGGCATTAATAAACATATTCAGACATTGCGCAGCTGGGGTATTGATGTGCAAACTGTCGCGGGAAAAGGCTATCAACTAGATGCTCCTATGAATTTGTTAAATGCGAATAGTGTAAACAAGAACATCAATGGTGAACCTGCTAGCGTTATTCCTGTTATCGATTCTACAAACCAATACTTAATTCAACGTATTAGTGAATTAAAATCGGGTGATGTCTGTATTGCTGAATATCAGTCTGCTGGGCGAGGTAGAAGAGGGCGTCAATGGGTTTCGCCTTTTGGTCGAAATTTATATTTGAGTATGTATTGGAAACTCGATCAAGGACCTGCCGCTGCAATAGGGCTGAGTTTGGTTGTTGGCGTTATTATGGCTGAAGTATTGCAAAAACTTGGCGCAGATGGCGTTAAAGTTAAATGGCCTAACGATCTCTATTTAAATGATAAAAAGCTTTCAGGCATTCTTGTGGAGCTAACAGGAAAAACAGGTGATGTTGCTCATATTGTCACAGGTATTGGTATCAATATCGCGATGAGTAAAAATCAAAATGAGGCGATTAATCAGCAATGGATTAATTTAGAGCAAGTTGGTATTAAAATTGATAGAAATGAACTTGCTTGTGAAATTACAAATGCATTAAGAGAAGCATTTGTTCAATTTGAAAAACAAGGGTTATCTGTATTTATTGAGCGTTGGAAACGTTTAGATAACTTTATGGATCGCCGGGTGAAGCTGATTATTGGTGAAAAAGAGATCTTTGGTATTGCTAAAGGTATTAATGATCAAGGCGCTCTACTTTTAGAACAGGATGGAAAAATCATACCTTATATAGGTGGTGAAATTTCACTGAGAAGTGCATCGTAATGTCTTAAATTGCATCGAACATCTAAAACTAAAAAGCTTTCCTAAATGGGAAAGCTTTTTATTTATCGATACTATTTTTTAATAACTAAAACATAATAATATATAGATAACATGGTAAGAATTGTTTAGATTTATTTACGTAATCTAACATTAGTGATCGTGTGATTTTGCCCTTTGGTTAGTATAAGGCTCGCTCTTTCTTTCGTAGGCAGAATGTTTTGTTTCAAATTCAAACCATTAATTTCTTGCCAAATTGAAGAGGCTATTTCAATAGACGCTTCTTTGCTTAGTTTAGAGTAATTATTAAAATACGATTCAGGATCAGTAAACGCACCTTCTCTAAATTTTAAAAAGCGACTGATATACCAGTGTTTTAGTAATTCTTCTTCAGCATCAACATAAATAGAAAAATCGACATAATCTGATACGAAAACATTATGTGGATCATGAGGATAATCCTGATTACTTTGTAATACATTCAATCCTTCAAGGATTAAAATATCAGGTTGTTCAATAACCTGTTTTTTATCTGGAATGATGTCATACACTAAATGAGAATAGACAGGGGCTGTGACTTGTTTCTTGCCTGATTTTATATCAGAAACGAAAGAGACAAGACTATGCATATCATAGGATTCAGGAAATCCTTTTTTTTTCATTATTCCGCGTTTCTTTAACTCTGCATTAGGTAAAAGAAAACCGTCAGTAGTAATTAAATCAACTTTACGATGTTCTGGCCAACGGGTTAAAAGTGCTTGTAGCAAACGAGCTGTGGTACTTTTTCCAACAGCAACACTACCCGCTATACCAATAATGTAAGGGATTTTGGCGCTTCTTGTTCCAAGAAACTGCTCTAAGACGGCTTGACGACGTAAGTTAGAACTTATGTAAAAATTGAGCAATCTTGAAAGAGGAAGATAAATCTCAATGACATCATCAATAGAAATTTCTTCGTTAATTCCTTTTAAATCAGCAATCTCTTTTTCGGTTAGTGTTAAAGGAACGGAATCTCTTAACGTTGCCCAGTGCTTTCTGTCAAATTCTAAATAAGGGGTTATAAAGCGTTCTTTGTTATTCATAAGCCAACATCTGCCTAATATTCGCAGGTTGGACAGGCTGT
>JAEYFY010000192.1 GCA_023454395.1 Pseudomonadota bacterium | reverse complement strand
AATCATCAGAACCTTTAAACATGGATTATGTTGAGTCTCTACTCAGCTCAAACCAAAAAGATGTTTTGATGGAAGAAATTGTTGCTAGATACCATGAAAATACCGCTGATGCAGAAGTTATTCTCATTGAAGGTCTGGTACCTATGCGTAAGCACCCTTTTGCACAATCATTAAACTATGAAATTGCAAAAACATTAGGTGCTGAAATTGTTTTCGTTACTGCATTAGGTAACAACACGGTTGAACAGTTAAAAGAGCGTATCGAATTTGCTCGTGCTGAGTTCGGCGGTGTAAAAAACCAAAATATCACAGGTGTTATTGTTAACAAATTAAATGCTCCTGTTGATGATCAAGGCCGTACTCGCCCTGACTTATCTGAAATCTTTGATGATTCAAGTAAAGCGATTATCTCTAATGTCGATTTAAAAACCATCGAAAAAAATAGCCCACTACCTTTACTGGGTTGCATTCCATGGAACTTCGATTTAATCGCCACTCGTGCAACAGATATGGCAAAACACTTAAATGCGACTATCGTCAATAAAGGCGATATTGAAACCCGTCGTATTAAGTCTGTCACTTTCTGTGCCCGCAGTATTCCACACATGTTAGAGCATTTCCGTCCTGGTTCACTGTTAGTGACTTCAGCGGATCGCCCTGATGTATTAGTTTCAGCATGCCTTGCAGCAATGAATGGCGTTGAAATTGGTGCAATCCTACTCACTGGTGGCTACCAAATCGATGCACCAATCAAACAACTTTGTGAACGTGCATTCGAAACTGGCTTACCTATCTTTATGGTTAATGCAAATACTTGGCAGACCTCTTTAAATCTGCAAAGTTTTAGCTTAGAAGTGCCTGCTGATGACCATGAACGTATTGAAAAAATTCAGAACTACGTTGCTCAACATATCAATACTCAATGGATTGATTCACTGACTGCGAACTCTGAACGCCCTAACCGTTTATCACCACCTGCATTCCGTTATCAATTAACAGAATTAGCGCGTAAAGCGAAAAAACGTATCGTTTTACCAGAAGGTGATGAGCCACGTACTGTTAAAGCCGCCGCAATTTGTGCTGATCGTGGTATCGCCACTTGCGTACTGTTAGGCGATCCTGAAGAAATTCGTCGCGTAGCAACCGCACAAGGTGTTGAATTAGGCACAGGTATTGAGCTGGTCAATCCTAAAGAAGTCCGTGAAATCTATGTACCTCGTTTAGTTGAACTACGCAAAAACAAAGGGATGACAGAAGTTGTTGCTCGTGAACAGTTAGAAGATAACGTTGTTCTCGGCACATTAATGCTGGAAAAAGGCGAAGTAGATGGCCTAGTTTCTGGTGCTGTTCATACCACAGCTAACACTATTCGCCCACCACTACAGTTAATCAAAACTGCACCAGGTAGCTCATTAGTGTCTTCTGTGTTCTTTATGCTGTTACCAGAACAAGTTTATGTTTATGGTGACTGTGCAATTAATCCTGATCCAACAGCAGAACAATTGGCTGAAATCGCAATTCAATCTGCAGATTCTGCCATTGCATTCGGTATCGACCCACGTGTTGCAATGATCTCTTACTCTACTGGTAACTCAGGTGCAGGTAGTGATGTAGAGAAAGTTCGTGAAGCGACACGTTTAGCACAAGAAAAACGCCCTGATCTGATGATTGATGGTCCTTTACAATACGACGCGGCTGTTATGGCTGACGTTGCTAAATCTAAAGCGCCAAATTCACCTGTTGCAGGTAAAGCGACTGTGTTTATCTTCCCTGATCTGAACACCGGTAACACCACTTATAAAGCGGTACAACGTTCAGCTGACTTGGTTTCAATCGGACCAATGTTACAAGGTATGCGTAAACCAGTGAATGACCTTTCTCGTGGTGCATTAGTGGACGATATCGTCTACACCGTTGCGTTAACAGCAATTCAAGCAAGCCAACAAGAAAACGCATAATTACTGAAGTTCGCTTCAATTAGAACAACGCCAGATGATTGATTTCATCTGGCGTTTTTTATTCTACGGATTTTCTATTTAACTAAAATCCGAGACAGTCTCAAATCACACAACTTGACTCCATCTCCTTTATAAAGGAGTGTCAATAGAAAACTCACCTATAAACACCCATATAAAAACAAATAACATATTGATTTTAATCGTTTATTTATATTATTTTTATTCAAAAAAAGATAGGAATGAGGTGGGTTTCTGTTAGTATGCAGGTGGGTGCTTGGATCATTTTGGTTCAAGCATTTGCGAGCGCCAAAAAGACGAAAGCCCCGAATTCTATTTTATTAAAATCCGAGGCAGTCTCAAACCAGACAACTTGATTCTGTCTCCTTTATAAAGGAGAGTCAAGAGAAATGACTAAATTTGCCCTGATAGGGCTGATTGCTGTCTGCATGACAGCACTGTGTTTATCATTACTTAGACATGAAAGATTATGCTCTTTCAATATTCGTAGTGGTCATACAGTAGTTCAAGCGACTTTATCTTGCGATAAATAGCTTTGTGGGGGAACTTTCCCCCA
>JAEYFY010000106.1 GCA_023454395.1 Pseudomonadota bacterium | reverse complement strand
GCGGGATAGCTTGTGGTCTCTGTTTTTGAGGAAGCCGTTTCCATATTAGTACTCACTTTTTATATTGTAATTGTTAATAGCAAAACGAATTTTGGGGGTAAAAAAGTCTATCTAACATTGCGATGTCGAAATAGCCTTACTTTTTGCAGGTATTATTTATTATGGGTAAATGATAGGAAATATTACGGAGAAAAAAGTTGTTATAAATCGTGATAGCCCGAAATGATTTAGAAAAAAATTCTATCGTAAGGAGAAAAGTAGGATTATCTGTTCAAAGAGCACAGTAAATAATAACCCTCCCTCTACTGTAACCTTTAGAAACAAATAAGCCATTGATTGATAATAAGAAATATCTATTGTTATACAATAATAGTCAAGTATAACAATTGAAACAAATCACCAAATAAACTGTGCTGTCCATCACGATAGTCTATGATAATCCTTTCTATTTAGCTTTGTTATCTCGTATTTGGTTAAAATAACGTTACAAAACAGCATAATTAACCATTTAATCTATTTTTTATAAAAATAGACGACTAATAAGATTAAAAATAGATAAGGAAGTATATAGCCTCAAGAGAATACTATTTGCGATAGAATTAAATTCTATCGCACCTGATGGATTTACTTTTCTTGAAGAAAGCGCGCTACAAACAGTAAAGTATTTATTGTTCATAGCGCTTAGATCATAAGGGAATAAGTGGTGTTATCTTAATAACCCCGCTCTAAGATTGGTTTTAAGAATCTTGCAGTATGCGAGCCTTCAAACTCTGCAACTTGCTCTGGTGTGCCTGACACTAAAATTTGACCACCACCACTTCCGCCTTCAGGGCCAAGATCCACAATCCAGTCTGCTGTTTTGATCACATCAAGATTATGCTCAATAACAACAATGGTATTACCTTGGTCACGTAACTGATGAAGCACTTCAAGTAGCAACTCAATATCAGCAAAATGAAGCCCTGTTGTAGGCTCATCGAGAATATAAAGAGTCTGTCCCGTACCACGTTTTGATAACTCTTTTGCTAACTTAACTCGCTGTGCTTCACCACCCGATAAAGTCGTTGCTGATTGCCCCAAGCGAATATAAGAAAGACCAACATCAATCAATGTTTGTAGTTTACGAGCTAACGCAGGCACGGCATCAAAAAACTCTCTCGCCTCTTCAATGGTCATATCCAACGCTTCGTGAATATTTTTTCCTTTGTATTTCACTTCAAGGGTTTCACGGTTATAACGTTGACCTTTACATTGATCACAAGGCACATATACATCCGGTAAAAAGTGCATTTCTACTTTAATAACACCATCACCTTGGCAAGCTTCACAGCGCCCGCCTTTCACGTTAAAACTAAAGCGACCTGGTGTATAACCACGAGTACGAGATTCAGGTACACCCGCAAATAACTCACGAATAGGTGTAAAGACACCTGTATAAGTTGCAGGATTTGAACGAGGGGTACGACCAATAGGGCTTTGGTTTATATCAATGACTTTATCGAAATATTCTAGCCCTTCAACATCTAAATAAGGCGCAGGTACACTGTTTGTAGCCCCATTTAATTGGCGTTGCGCAATAGGGAATAACGTATCGTTGATCAGAGTGGATTTGCCTGATCCTGAAACACCTGTAATACAAGTAAATAAACCTACGGGTAATTTTAGATTTACATTTTTTAAGTTATTGCCTTTTGCTCCAAGAATGGTAAGCATTTTTTCGCGATCAACAGGCACTCGTTGCTCTGGAATTGCGATACGACGTTCACCACTTAAGAATTTCCCCGTCAATGAATTCGGGTTATTAATAATATCTTCAAGCGTCCCTTGGGCAACAATTTCACCACCATGAACACCCGCACCAGGCCCAATATCAATAATATGATCAGCGGCACGAATGGCGTCTTCGTCATGCTCTACAACGATCACCGTGTTACCCAAATTACGCAAGTGGATCAGCGTTTCAAGTAGACGATCGTTGTCTCGTTGATGTAACCCAATTGAAGGTTCATCCAACACATACATAACGCCAACTAATCCCGCACCAATCTGACTCGCTAAGCGAATACGTTGTGCTTCTCCCCCTGATAAAGTTTCCGCAGAACGAGAAAGTGTGAGGTAGTTTAATCCCACATTGACCAAGAATTTTAATCGGTCACTAATCTCTTTTAAGACTTTTTCTGCGATCTTCGCTCGCTGACCACTTAATTTTAGATTTTGGAAAAAGGTCATTGCATGACCAATGCTGTAATCTGCTATTTCAGGTAATGTGGTATTTTCAACATACACATGGCGCGCTTCTCGGCGTAAACGTGTACCACCACAAGAAGCACAAGAGCGGTTACTAATATATTTAGAAAGCTCTTCACGTACTGCACTAGATTCTGTCTCACGGTAACGGCGCTCCATATTATTTAATACACCTTCAAAAGGATGGTGACGCACAACAACATCACCACGATCATTGGTGTATTTAAATTCGATATTTTCTTTGCCTGACCCCGTTAAAATGACTTTTTGAATGTTATCCGGTAACGAATCAAAAGGCGCTTCAACATCAAAATGATAATGCTCACCCAATGAGCGAAGCATTTGGAAATAGTAAAAGTTACGGCGATCCCATCCTTTAATTGCCCCACCAGCAAGAGAGATTTCTCTATTTTGGATCACTAATTCAGGATCAAAAAATTGCTGAACACCTAAACCATCACAAGTTGGGCAAGCACCCGCCGGATTATTAAAGGAGAATAAACGAGGCTCTAGCTCGCTCATACTGTAACCACAAACAGGACACGCAAAGTTTGCAGAAAAAACAATATCATCGGCATTGTTATCATCCATATCAGAGATAACAGCAGTACCACCAGAAAGCTCTAATGCGGTTTCAAAAGATTCTGCTAAACGTTGAGCAAGATCGTCACGCACTTTAAAACGGTCAATCACCACTTCAATGGTATGTTTTTTCTGTAATTCTAGTGTTGGAGGATCAGAGAGATCGCACACTTCGCCATCAATACGCGCACGAATATAGCCTTGGGCAGCAAGATTGTTGAGCAACTTAATATGCTCGCCTTTACGCTCTTTCACCACAGGAGCTAACAGCATTAAGCGCTTGCCCTCTGGTTGCGCCAGTACATTATCAACCATTTGGCTAACAGTTTGAGCGGCTAATGGAATATCGTGATCAGGACAACGAGGCTCCCCCACACGAGCAAATAAAAGACGCAAGTAGTCGTGAATTTCTGTAATCGTTCCCACAGTCGAACGCGGGTTATGCGACGTAGATTTCTGCTCAATCGAGATAGCGGGAGACAAGCCTTCAATATGATCAACGTCAGGTTTTTCCATTAACGAAAGAAACTGACGAGCATAGGCAGAAAGCGATTCGACATAGCGTCGCTGCCCTTCTGCATAAAGCGTATCAAAGGCTAAAGAAGATTTACCTGAACCAGAAAGCCCCGTAATAACAATCAGTTTATCGCGAGGAATGATCAAATTGATATTTTTTAGATTATGGGTGCGAGCGCCCCGTACTTCGATTTTATCCATGAATATATCCCGGATTGAGAGAGTCGCCGAAAAAGAAAGAATCGGATAATTATGACACAAAGTTAACTGAATGGATATACAGTATATATAGTGAAATTGATTGATGATGTAACTCTGTCATTTTGAGACAAAAAATATCGACAATCTTCACAAATGAGAAATTCATCACACGTCATATTCAAATTTTAGCGTACGTGATAAACTTATTCGCTTATGATTTCAAAAAATTTACTTTCGCAGGAGTACCGCACATGGCGAGCAGAGGCGTAAACAAAGTTATTCTTATCGGTAATTTAGGGCAGGATCCAGAAATCCGTTATATGCCAAGTGGTGGTGCAGTTGCAAACCTGACACTGGCAACATCAGAAAGCTGGCGCGATAAACAAACCGGTGAAATGAAAGAAAAAACCGAGTGGCACCGTGTGGTAATTTTCGGCAAATTAGCGGAAATTGCAGGCGAATATCTGCGTAAAGGTTCACA
>JAEYFY010000090.1 GCA_023454395.1 Pseudomonadota bacterium | reverse complement strand
TTTTACCCACGTTGGTATCTGTCCCCGTAACAAAAAAGCGTGTTAACATATAATTTACTTCCGTTATGACAGATAAATCAGGTTCATAAAAAATGACAGAGATTAGAGTTTAGGGTAACACTGTTTCTGGTGGCTTGAGGTAGCTCAATTTTTTAGTTAATTGCTCAAAAATAGAGAATTCGTTAATGATCAATTGGCGCATTTACGCATACAAAACAGTTTTGTTACGTTTTATTTAGCTTAATTTAGCCTTGCATTAATTCAATTAACAAAGAACCGTTATACAGCGCTTCTTTCACTAAAGATGCGGCTGGCAATGTGCCTTTATTTCTTAATTCTGTTTCTTCAATAATGAGTGACTTTGCATAACGAGGCATGACGTGATCTTGGATATGATCCAACATCAAAGGAAAAAGCACTGATTTAGCACGACACAACGGTGAACCAATTAATATTTTTTGTGGATTAAAGATATTGATCATCACAGCCAAAATAAAACCTAATCGCTGAGCGACTAAATTTACAATTTCAAGCGCAGGTTTATCGCCAACTAATATCGCATCACACAATGTCTCAACGGTTATAGGATATTTGTTTAGCAACGAAGTGGGATCTTCTTGAGCTAATAATTGGGCTTTCTTAATTAATTGAGGAATAGCAATTTCTGTTTCTAAACACCCTTTTGCCCCGCAATAACAGCTATTTTGAGAATCGATAACTTTAGTATGTCCAATTTCGATGGCACTATGGCTGTTAGAATGCAATGTTTTTCCATTGTTTATCACGCCAGCACCAACAATATCATCGATAACAATTTGCAGAACGTCTGAATTGTTTTTTGCCGCACCATATAAAGATTCCGCCATTGTCCATGCAGTTACGCTATGCTGTAAAAATACAGAAACACCTGTTTTTTCATGGATTTTATCGGCAAGTGGGATGTCTTTAATATCATAATAAGGCGAGCTATAAATAACGCCACTAATGGGATCAACAATGGCATTCATTGTAATGCTAATTGCCGTCAATCTTTCAACATGGGATTGATAACGTTCGAAGAATTTATCAATTGCAATTAAAAAGTAATTAAGAAAATCAGCGCTGTATTCTTTAGGGAAATCGAATGTATCTTCAGTAACCAGTTTGCTATCTAATTCTCTTAAACTAAAAAGTAAACTGCCTTTATTGACGCGGATACAGAGAAATTGCCAGCCTTGGCTTTCTAATTTTAATCCGACAGCAGGCCTGCCGCGAAATCCCACATCAGGGAATTCCGTTTCATGAATAAGATGTGCTTCAACTAATTCTCGCGTGATCTTTGTAATACTTGCTGGTGCAAGCTCTGCCTTTTTCGACAATGAAATACGAGAAATGGGACCATGTTCATCAATCAAGCGAAAGACTGTGCCAAGATTAAATTGTTTTACGTGATCGATGTGACTAGGTTGGTTCCCCATTGAATGCATCCTTAATTAAAGAGCCATAATTAATTCGAGGCTCCAAATAATTCATTACCGATTATGTCGTCAATTTGTGATAATTGTACAATACTTACATAAAAAGCGTGATCAAAAACACATATAAATCAAGATTTTTGGTGATCTAAGATATTTTTCAATAACAATTGCGTTAATCGATTCGCCGCCGCAGGAATAGCGCGTTTATTATGTGAAACTAACCAAACTTCAGAGAACGCCTGAGTATTTGCAAAGTGTAGATAGTGCACGCCATCGACTTTCATTCGCGTAAATGATTTTGTCACAATAGAAATACCAAGCCCTGCTGCAACTAGCCCTAAAATCGTCATCGCTTCACCTGCTTCTTGTGCGATAGTTGGCGTGATCCCTGACAAACTAAGCAGTTGAATAATTTCATCATAAAGTGCTGTACCAACATCTCTTTCAAAGAAAACAAAAGGATATTGCCCTATATCTTGAATATTGACCCCTGTTTCTTTGTAAGCAAGCAGTGGATGCCCTTCATAAACCGCTAAAATAAAAGGCTCACGAAATAATAGCTGGTGGTGCAAATTTTCAGGTAATGTCGTGTTTCGCATGATCCCCAGATCAATACGCCCCGTCAGTAACGGGGATATTTGTTGTTTGGTATTCATTTGATGCATATGAATACCGACTTCTGGGTAGTTTTCTCTAAACTGCCGCAAACTCAAGGTGACTAAATGCATAAAAGGTGTAGTTGAGGTAAAACCAATTGAAATTTCACCTAATTCACCTTTTTCCATTCTAGCGGCGCGCGTCGCGGCTGCGTTGACCTGCGCCATAATTTGATACGACTCTTTTAAAAACATTTGTCCTGCGGATGTCAACGAAACTGAACGGTTTGTTCTCTCTAAAAGTCTGGCGCCTATTTCGCTTTCAAGTGTTTGTATTTGTTGGCTTAAAGGAGGTTGAGAAATATTCAATCTTTCAGCTGCTTTACCAAAGTGGAGTTCTTCTGCAACAGCAATAAAGTAACGCAAATGTCTAAGTTCAATATTCATATTTCTCTCACATTGTTATTGATACTTTAAAAGTCTTATTCTTAATGATTAATATATTAGACAAAAAAATCAAATATTTCTAACATTGACATAAATCAAATTTAAGTAATGGAAGTTTAATCAATATGGATACTCACGAAATAGACAGTAAAGGTATGCGCTTAAACACTGATATTTCAGACAATACATCAAGTATAAAAAAGCCTGCTCAACGCCAATCTAACCCTAAACACTATATTCAACGTGATGATGCACTGTATATAAAAGTGACAGTGTCATTTTTTATGGTCGGTTTAGCGACATTCGCCTTACTCTATTTTGTGCAACCCATATTGCCAGTGTTATCGAACGAATTTTCCGTCAGCCCTGCAACCAGTAGTTTAGCGCTCTCACTTTCAACCGCTTTAATGGCATGTGGATTATTAATTACAGGTCCACTTTCAGACGCCTTTGGCCGTAAAAATGTCATGGTTATCGCACTGTTTTGCGCCGCATTTTTTACATTATTAAGTGCAGCCATGAATAGCTGGACAGGCATTTTAATTACGCGAGCTTTAGTGGGACTTTCATTAAGTGGCGTTGCAGCAGTGGCAATGACATATTTAAGTGAAGAAATTCATCCTGCTTATCTCGCATTATCAATGGGTTTATATATTAGCGGAAACTCTATTGGTGGAATGAGCGGGCGCGTTATTACAGGGGTACTAAGTGATTATTACTCTTGGCGTTTATCCGTTGTTATTCTAGGTATTTTTGCCCTGTTTGCTGCGATTACTTTCTGGAAGATATTACCTGCTTCACAGCACTTTAGACCAACAGCATTAAAACCTCGTAATCTTCTTATAACGACTAAATTGCATTTTAGAGATAAAGGGCTGCCTTTGTTATTTATTGAAGGTGGCTTATTAATGGGTGGTTTTGTTACTTTATTTAACTATATTGGCTATCGTTTATTAGATGCGCCCTATTCATTAAGTCAAACAACTGTGGGTCTGATTTCTATTGTCTATTTAAGTGGTACTTATAGCGCATCTAAAGCTGGCTTATTAACCACTAAATACGGTTTAGGCAAAGTCTTTATTGCTGGGATTTCAATGATGCTAATTGGCATATTGATTACCTTAATTGAATCACTACCCGTTATTTTTATTGGGATGCTTATCTTAACAACAGGTTTCTTTGCTGCACATGCAGTCGCAAGTAGTTGGGTTGGTCGTCGCGCTAAACGAGGAAAAGCCCAAGCCTCTTCACTTTATCTTTTTACTTACTATGCGGGATCTAGCCTTGCCGGTACAGTGGGTGGATTATTCTGGGTGAGTTTCGGCTGGCTTGGTGTAGGGTTATTTATTGCCCTATTAATGACCATCGCACTTATAATCGCATGGCATTTAAACAATACGCTTAATAATTAATTATCTAAGTTAATAAAAGATGATACGTATTTGATAGTAAAGGATATTGATTGTACTCATCTCCTTTTCTACGATGGTGATGGTAAACCAACCATAAAAAAAGGATAAATATGATGATATATTTAAAAAAATTACTTATGGCATTTTCCATTTCTCTTACTTTCTTTCTATCAACAATAGCGATTGCTGCCACTGAATGCCCGCCAACACAACCTGATTGTGGTGGTGATGTATGGATACAATCCCCAATAAATTTGACCTCTTAATATCGCTTAATTTTAATATTTAATACCTTTTTTCAGAAAATTATCATAAAAATGACCAAACCTACAGTATACTGTATATAAACACAGTATACTGTTTTTTTGGCATTTTCCCTACTAGACGATGTACTTTTCACTGAAGCTAAGGTATTGTTTTAAACAAAGGCTTATTGTATGTTGTAACTAAATAAGGATATTAAGATGAATCGCTATGATTTAATCGAGCAGTTCAATCTCTGTTTTCAGCAATTAGAAATTGAAATAAAAAAACTAACGGATGTGTTGAAAAATTTAACTTTATTGCCATCAGCAGTATTTGAATTGCCTGAAGTGAGCAAAGAAGAGGAACATGATGAGGTTGTTCGCGTTACAGTGTCACCTTACTATGATGATGAAGCTAGAGATCTCACTTTAAAGCTAATGGCGAATCTTTTTATTTATGATAATGCCCCGCACATCAGCAGTAAACGTGCTATTCGGTTACCCGGAGCGCTCTGCTTTAGTACTGATAACCAAACATTTAAGTTTGTAAAAAAACAAGTTGAGCATATTAATTTATTAAAAAAACAACTTTCTGATATTGTCACTAAAGAGTCTGGTATCTCTAAGGAAGAACGTTTTGACTTCGTCCATAACCAACTAAAAGGCTTAATTACACTTAATGCTTATCGCACTATTACCCTGCTGTCTGATCCAGATACAGTGCGTTTTGGTTGGGCGAATAAGAATATTATTAAGAATTTAACGCGTAATGAGGTATTAACGCAATTAGAGAAAAGCCGTGAAGCCAATCGCGCGGTTCCCCCTTATACTAGTGAACAATGGGCAGAACGTATCGAGAAAGAGATCATTACCCTTTCACAATTACCTGAAAATGCAAAATTAAAAATAAAACGCCCTGTAAAAGTGCAACCTATTGCGCGTGTTTGGTATTCAGAACTTCAAAAACAAGTGCAGTATGCATGTCCCTTGCCTTTATTGGCTTTCTATATTGATAAAGAGAGCGACTTTAAACCTGTTATTGGCGAACTTCCTGATTATGATGCCAATAACATTCAAATTCGCCATCGCCCTAAAGCTAAAAAGCTGGAATTAATTATTCCAAGAATGCACCTGTATCTTGAAAAATAGAGAATTCTTATTTCTCAATAAGCTTAATGGAGCTTCCTTGAAGAATTTGCTGAAGATAATCATTAAGCTGAACAAAGTGATTGTCTTCAACATCTAAATGGATTGTTATCACCACACTATCTTTTAATGCAAGGATAATATTTTTTCGATCAAGAGTAATTTTTTCGAGCGTATTAATAGCTTCAATATCAGATAAATGGGTCATTAAGCCAATTGAATTATCGATATCTTCATCTTCTTCATCAAATCTTGAAAGAATAATAAAATGATCGGGAGAAATAGCATCATCCCCTATTCCGATAATGATGACATCATCTTCGACATAGCAATTAACTTCTGTCGCAGTAAACGTAATTTCTTCAGTCATTATTTTTCCTATAAGATCTAAAAATCCCGCCATTATAGCGGGATTTAATATCGGTTAAATAAGTGTATTTAACACTTATTTTTTCATGCTACCAACCATATCTTCTGGACGTACCCAGCTATCGAATTCTTCCGATGTTAAGTAGTTCAGTTTCAATGCTGATTCTTTTAGCGTTAAGCCTTCTTTATGCGCTTTCTTAGCAATTTCAGCAGCTTTATCGTAACCAATATGAGTATTTAACGCAGTAACTAGCATTAATGATTCATGCAGTAGTTTATTAATACGTTCACGGTTTGGCTCAATACCAATTGCACAGTGCTCATTGAAACTACGCATACCATCAGCCAGTAAGCGAACTGATTGTAAGAAGTTATCAATGATCATTGGGCGATAAACATTCAATTCAAAGTTACCTGATGCGCCACCAATATTAATAGCAACGTCATTACCCATTACTTGAGCACATAACATTGTTAATGCTTCACATTGTGTTGGGTTAACTTTACCTGGCATGATTGAACTACCTGGTTCGTTTTCTGGGATAGCGATTTCGCCAATACCACAACGAGGACCAGAAGCTAACCAACGCACGTCGTTAGCAATCTTCATTAATGATGCCGCTAAACCTTTCAATGCACCGTGTGAATGAACTAATGCATCACAAGTTGCTAATGCTTCAAATTTATTAGGCGCGGTTACAAAAGGCTGACCAGATAATTCAGCGATACGTTTAGCAACACGAACAGCATATTCTGGATGGGTATTTAATCCCGTACCCACGGCTGTACCACCAAGCGCTAATTCACAAACATGAGGGACTGAATCATCGATATGTTTGATGCTGTGCTCAAGCATAGCAGCCCAACCGGAGATCTCTTGACCTAATGTCAGTGGTGTCGCATCTTGCAGGTGAGTACGACCAATTTTAACGATGTCATGGAAAGCTTCGGCTTTCTCTTTGAATACTTTCAGTAGTGATTTTAATTCTGGCAGTAAATCCTGACGTAATGCAATAACAGCAGCGACATGCATGGCAGTTGGGAACACATCATTTGAACTTTGACTTTTGTTAACATCGTCGTTCGGATGGATTTTGCGCTCCATGCCACGGATACCACCAAGTATCTCACTACCACGGTTAGCTAACACTTCATTCATATTCATGTTTGATTGAGTGCCAGAACCGGTCTGCCAGATTGCTAATGGGAATTCAGTTGGGTGTTTACCTGCAAGCACTTCATCTGCTGCTGCGATAATGGCATCAGCGCGCTCTTTTGGTAATAAACCTAAATCCATGTTAACACCTGCGGCTGCTTTCTTGGTGATAGCAAGCGCATGGATAAGTGCAACAGGCATTTTTTCAACTGAAATACGGAAGTGTTCAAGAGAACGCTGCGTTTGAGCTCCCCATAACTGGTCAGCAGGTACTTCGATTTGCCCCATTGAGTCTTTTTCAATGCGAGTGGCTGCCATTTCAATCTCCTTAAGTACACAGAATAATTGATTAATTCCGAATCACTTTTTAGTAACTAACTCGGATACCAGTATCATGCCATAAACAGAATAATAAATATGAGAGCTAAAGCGAGCTTATGAAATTTATAACAGAATGAAATCTGTTGATTTTTTGGGAAAATACGGTTAGCAATCTTATTTTCCTACTAATGTTATTACTTAAGCTTGCATATTTATATCCACATTTATTATGAGCCTTTATTATTCATCATAAATAGAATTACATCACAATTAAATATTGTCTTAATCTAAAAGTGAGTAAGAAAAAAGAATTTTAATCCTTAATTAAATTATCTTATAAATCATATTCATTTTGCTTTAAACTCATTATGTTAGCGATTAACTAAGTAAGTTCTGATTGCGATTTTATTCCACTAAATCTATATTTACAGTTAATATAGATGGCGATGTATATATGTGGATTATCTATATTTAAATTTAGTAAAATTTATCACCAATTTATCGGGTTGTTTAAGGGTTACAAAACAGCCTTTATAACGTACATCGCCAGATGTACACAGAGGATGGACTAGAATTATGAAGAAATCGCTTGTCGCTGTTGGTGTTATCGTCGCACT
>JAEYFY010000071.1 GCA_023454395.1 Pseudomonadota bacterium | reverse complement strand
GGCAATCATTGCGAAATCGTATTGCACTCTCTGGAAGATTTGAAATGTTCAGCGGTTAAAATCGCGAATGGAGAACATACTGGTCGTAAGATTGGTTCTCCAATTACCGATTTGGCATTACAAATGTTACATGACATCACAGATGAAGATTCAAGTTTTTCAAAGGCTTATTTTACTAGAGCAAAAAGTGGTGCATTGATGAAGTCAATCACGATTGCCATTCGTAATCGTGAACGTCGTGTCATTGGTTTATTGTGTATTAATATGAACCTTGATGTTCCATTCTCTGAAATAATCAAAACCTTTATTCCTGAAGAAACACATGAAGTTGCATCTGATGTTAACTTTGCCTCATCTGTTGATGATTTAGTGGCTCAAACATTAGAGTTCACGATTGAAGAAGTAAATAATGATCGTGAAGTCGCGAATAATGCCAAGAATAAACAAGTTGTGTTAAGCCTTTATGAGAAAGGTATTTTTGATATTAAAGATGCCATTAATCAGGTTGCAGACCGTTTAAATATCTCAAAACATACTGTGTATCTCTATATTCGCCAATTTAAAAATGGAGAATAAGGCAACATTATGAGTTCCTTGACATATTGTTTAGTGGTTACGGGGCCTCATTACGGAACTGAACAAGCTTCAAGTGCCTATTTATTTGCCAATGCCCTTCTTGAAAAAGGGCATCAAATTGCACAAATCTTCTTTTATCGGGAAGGTGTTGTGAACGCGAATAAACTGGTATCGCCTGCAAATGATGAATTTGATCTTCCTAAAGCGTGGATTACCTTGGCGAAAAAACATCAAATTCCTTTGCATGTTTGTGTTGCTGCCGCATTACGTAGAGGAATTATCGATGAGCAGCAGGCCAAAGAGCAAGAAGTGGATAGCTATAACATGGCATCTGAATTTGAGTTAAGTGGTTTGGGTTCACTGGCTCAAGCGATGTTGACCTGTTCCCGTGTGGTGCAATTTTAATGAAGAAAATGAATTCGATCGCATTCCTTTTTACTCAAGCACCTCATGGTAATAGTGCAGGGCGAGAAGGTTTAGATGCTTTACTCGCAACCTCTGCATTAACAGAAGATATTGGTGTTTTTTTTATCTCTGATGGTGTATTTCAACTTGTTGAAAATCAACAACCTGAAGGGGTGCTGTCACGTCATCATGCTGCAACATTTAAAGTGCTACCCTTGTATGATGTGACAAACGTCTATATATCACAGAAGGACATGGCTCATCGTGGATTATCCTCTCAAACTTCTTTTGTGTTGGATGCACAGGTGATATCCCAACAAGATATTGCTCAAAAATTGAGTGAATATGATGTGGTATTGCGCTTTTAATACAGAAGTTAGTCAGGAAGGTTGAACGGTTATGTTGTATACTTATTCCGTCTCTATTTATCAAAGTGATTTAGAGGCATTTTTATCTTTATTGACAAAAGAAGATGATGTTTTGTTAATACAAGATGGAGTACTGGCAGTCCTTGAAGACAATCCTTTATTAAAACATTGCCTTCAACAGCAAATTTCAGTTTACGCATTAATTGATGATGTTTTGGCAAGAGGCTTAAAAGATCAAGTATCTCATCATATTAAACTCATCAATTATGGTGATTTTGTCGATTTAACGGTAAAACACCCCCAACAAATTCATTGGGGAGCGTAGAATTGCTGTATAATTCTTGACACATGAGCCTGTCAGCAATAAAATTCTGCGTCCTCATGTTTTGTCTTGTTGACAAGACAGAGTTCAAATCCGTGTTTACGAAGCAAAAACCAGGAGCTTTTTTTAAATGGCAACTATTAATCAGCTGGTACGCAAATCTCGTAGCTCGAAAGTTGTTAAAAGCAACGTTCCAGCTCTGGAAGCTTGCCCGCAAAAACGTGGCGTATGTACTCGTGTATATACTACCACTCCAAAAAAACCAAACTCAGCACTGCGTAAAGTATGCCGTGTGCGTTTGACTAACGGTTTCGAAGTTTCTTCCTACATCGGTGGTGAAGGCCACAACTTGCAGGAGCACTCCGTAATCTTAATCCGTGGTGGTCGTGTTAAAGACTTACCAGGTGTGCGTTACCACACTGTTCGCGGCGCGCTGGACTGTTCTGGTGTTAAAGACCGTAAACAAGCTCGTTCTAAGTACGGTGTGAAGAAGCCAAAGGCTTAATGGTTCTCCGTTAAGTAAGGCCAAACATTTTTTCACAAATAATGTCAAAATAAACTCATTGAGTTTTGGACAACCCTGAATTTTAAACGGAGTATTTCCATGCCACGTCGTCGTGTAATTGGTCAACGTAAAATTCTGCCAGATCCTAAGTTCGGATCAGAACTGCTGGCTAAATTTGTAAACATTCTGATGGTAGACGGTAAAAAATCTACTGCGGAATCTATCGTATATAATGCGCTTGAGACCCTGGCTCAGCGTTCAGGCAAAACTGAACTGGAAGCGTTCGAAATCGCATTAGATAACGTACGTCCTACAGTGGAAGTTAAATCCCGCCGTGTTGGTGGTTCAACTTACCAAGTTCCAGTTGAAGTACGCCCAGTTCGTCGTAATGCATTAGCAATGCGTTGGATTGTTGAAGCTGCTCGTAAACGCGGTGATAAATCCATGGCTCTTCGCCTGGCAAATGAATTATCTGATGCGGCTGAAAACAAAGGCGCTGCTGTTAAGAAACGTGAAGACGTTCACCGTATGGCAGATGCAAACAAGGCGTTCGCACACTACCGTTGGTAATCCACGGAGTATTGCAACTCTTTTCAGGACAGCTCTGCTGTCCTTTACCTGAATTGAACGCCCACGAGAGAGGAAAAAATGGCTCGTCAAACCCCCATAGCACGCTACCGTAATATCGGTATCAGTGCGCACATCGATGCCGGTAAAACCACTACAAGTGAACGTATTCTGTTTTATACCGGTGTAAACCATAAAATTGGTGAAACTCACGAAGGTTCAGCAACAATGGACTGGATGGAGCAGGAGCAGGAACGTGGTATTACTATCACATCCGCAGCAACTACTGCATTCTGGTCTGGTATGGCTAAACAGTTTGAGCCTCACCGTGTAAACATCATCGACACCCCGGGACACGTTGACTTCACAATCGAAGTAGAACGTTCTATGCGTGTTCTTGATGGCGCGGTTATGGTTTACTGTGCAGTTGGTGGTGTTCAGCCTCAGTCAGAAACAGTATGGCGCCAGGCTAACAAATATCATGTACCACGTATCGCGTTCGTTAACAAAATGGACCGTATGGGTGCAAACTTCCTGCGTGTTGTTGAGCAAATCAAAACACGTCTGGCAGCAAACCCAGTTCCACTGCAAATCCCAGTAGGTGCTGAAGAAGATTTCACCGGTGTTGTTGACTTAATTAAAATGAAAGCAATCCGTTGGAATGAAGAAGACCAAGGTGTTACTTTCGAATACGAAGACATTCCTGCAGATCTGCAAGATTTAGCTGAAGAATGGCACAACAACCTGGTTGAATCTGCTGCTGAAGCATCAGAAGAACTGATGGACAAATATCTGGGCGGCGAAGAACTGACAGAAGCAGAAATTAAAGCTGCTCTGCGTAAACGCGTTCTAGATAACGAAATTATCCTGGTTACCTGTGGTTCTGCATTTAAGAACAAAGGTGTTCAGGCAATGCTGGATGCGGTAATTGAATACCTGCCAGCACCAACAGATGTACCTGCAATTAATGGTATCTTACCAGACGGTAAAGATACTCCAGCAGAACGTCATTCAAGCGACGAAGAGCCATTCTCATCTCTGGCATTCAAAATCGCAACTGACCCATTTGTTGGTAACTTAACATTCTTCCGTGTGTACTCTGGTGTGATTAACTCAGGTGACACAGTTCTGAACCCGGTTAAAGACAAAAAAGAACGTTTTGGCCGTATTGTTCAGATGCATGCTAACAAGCGTGAAGAAATTAAAGAAGTTCGTGCGGGCGACATCGCTGCTGCTATCGGTCTGAAAGACGTAACTACAGGTGATACTCTGTGTGCGATTGATGCACCAATCATCTTAGAACGTATGGAATTCCCAGAGCCAGTAATCTCTGTTGCTATCGAACCTAAGACTAAAGTTGACCAAGAAAAAATGGGTATCGCTCTGAACCGTCTGGCTCAAGAAGATCCATCTTTCCGCGTATCAAGCGACGAAGAAACTGGTCAAACTATCATTGCTGGTATGGGTGAGCTGCACTTAGACGTGTTAGTTGACCGTATGCGTCGTGAATTTAAAGTTGAAGCGAACGTAGGTAAACCACAGGTTGCTTACCGTGAAACTATTCGTGATACAGTAACTGATATCGAAGGTAAGCACGCGAAACAATCTGGTGGTCGTGGTCAGTACGGTCATGTTGTTATCGACCTGTCTCCATTACCAGCAGGTGGTGAAGAGAACTACGTATTTATCAACGATATCGTTGGTGGTGTAATTCCTAAAGAATTCATCCCAGCTGTTGATAAAGGTATTCAAGAACAGCTGAAATCTGGTCCATTAGCAGGTTACCCTGTTGTGGATATTCAGGCTCGTTTACATTATGGTTCTTACCATGATGTTGACTCCTCAGAAATCGCGTTTAAAATTGCCGCATCAATGGCATTTAAAGACGGCTTCATGAAAGCTAAGCCAATTCTGCTTGAGCCAGTCATGAAAGTTGAGATTGAAACGCCAGAAGATTACATGGGCGACGTTATCGGTGACTTAAACCGTCGTCGTGGTATGGTTGAAGGTATGGACGATCTGCCTACCGGTAAGATCATCCGTGCTCAAGTACCACTGGCTGAAATGTTCGGTTATGCAACTGACCTGCGTTCACAAACTCAGGGTCGTGCTTCTTACTCTATGGAGTTCTTGAAGTACAACGAAGCGCCTAGCAACGTCGCTCAGGCTATTATCGAAGCTCGTAAAGCGAAATAAGATCCTTTCGAGTTCAATTTAGTTTACGCTCCCTCTACTCGAGGGAGCGATATTAAGGAATATAGTCGTGTCTAAAGAAAAATTTGAACGTTCAAAACCGCACGTTAACGTTGGTACTATCGGCCACGTTGACCACGGTAAAACTACTCTGACAGCAGCTATCACTACTGTTCTGGCAAAAACTTACGGCGGTTCTGCTCGTGCATTCGACCAAATCGATAACGCACCAGAAGAAAAAGCGCGTGGTATCACCATCTCTACTTCTCACGTAGAGTACGATACTCCAACTCGCCACTACGCACACGTAGACTGCCCAGGACACGCCGACTATGTTAAAAACATGATCACAGGTGCTGCACAGATGGACGGTGCAATCCTGGTTGTTGCTGCGACTGATGGCCCAATGCCACAAACTCGTGAGCACATCCTGTTAGGTCGTCAGGTTGGCGTTCCTTACATCATCGTGTTCCTGAACAAATGTGACATGGTTGATGACGAAGAACTGTTAGAATTAGTTGAAATGGAAGTTCGTGAACTTCTGTCTCAGTACGATTTCCCAGGCGACGACACTCCAGTTGTTCGTGGTTCAGCACTGAAAGCGCTGGAAGGCGAAGCTGAGTGGGAAGCGAAAATTGTTGAATTAGCAGGTTACCTGGATTCTTACATCCCAGAACCAGAGCGTGCAATTGACCGTCCATTCCTGCTGCCAATTGAAGACGTATTCTCAATCTCAGGTCGTGGTACAGTAGTAACAGGCCGTGTTGAGCGTGGTATCATCAAAGTTGGTGAAGAAGTTGAAATCGTTGGTATCAAAGAGACTGCGAAAACAACTTGTACTGGTGTTGAAATGTTCCGTAAACTTCTTGACGAAGGTCGTGCGGGTGAGAACGTTGGTGTTCTGCTGCGTGGTACTAAGCGTGAAGAAATCGAACGTGGTCAAGTACTTGCTAAACCAGGTTCAATCAAGCCACACACTAAATTTGAATCAGAAGTTTATATTCTGAGCAAAGATGAAGGTGGTCGTCACACTCCATTCTTCAAAGGTTACCGTCCACAGTTCTACTTCCGTACAACTGACGTAACAGGTACTATCGAACTGCCAGAAGGCGTAGAGATGGTAATGCCAGGTGATAACATCAACATGATCGTTACCCTGATCCACCCAATCGCGATGGACGACGGTTTACGTTTCGCAATCCGTGAAGGTGGCCGTACTGTAGGTGCGGGTGTTGTTGCAAAAATCATTGCATAATACATAGCATCACAAAATGTTAGAAAAGGGCACCTTAATTGGTGCCTTTTTTATATCTGCGCGTATCCCTTCTCCAATGTTTTAACTTCTCCATAGAAATTATTTCTCTTAGAAAAATTAGTTATTAGATATTAATTCGTTATGCTTATTGCAGAATTGCAACTTATGTGTCGGTAAATGAATATAAGTCGAAATGAGAACTATTTTTAAATTAAATATAGATGTAGAAGTCTGTGTAAATAATCTGTAATGGTAATTGAAATGCGAATCATTTTTATTTAAAATATACGTATATAATTTATACAGGCTAAAAAATATGTACGTTTGTCTTTGTGAAGCCATTACAGATAAGCAAATCAGAAATGCGGTAAGGAAATACCAAGTCAGCTCATTAAAAGGGTTGCGACAAGTATTGCCTGTCGGTCGTGAATGTGGAAAGTGTATTCGGCAAACAAGAGAGATTTTACAACAAGAGCTTATCCAGCTAGAAGAGATTTGTGCTATTGAAGTTGCATAATCGCTTACCCTCCAAATTATCTTCCAATTAGTTTTATTGCCTTTTACATAAATGCTTGTGTAAAAATTACTCTGCTAATCAATTTCAGTACTACACTTAAAAGACTGGAAGCGATGGAGGGTACAAATGAAAGGCGATAAAAAAATGATAGCCCACCTTAATAAATTGTTGGGCAATGAGCTAGTCGCAATTAACCAATATTTTTTACATGCACGTATGTTTAAAAATTGGGGGCTGACACGTCTCAATGAGATGGAATATCATGAATCAATCGATGAGATGAAACATGCCGATAAATACATAGAGCGTATTCTTTTCCTTGAAGGTATTCCTAATTTACAAGACTTAGGTAAGTTAAACATCGGTGAGGATGTGGAAGAAATGCTTAAGTCAGATTTACAGCTTGAACTTGATGGCGCAAAAAACTTAAAAGAGGCAATTAAGTACGCAGATTCTATCCATGATTATGTCAGCCGAGATCTGATGATTGAAATTTTAGCGGATGAAGAAAATCATATTGATTGGATAGAAACACAGTTAGATTTAATTGTTCGCTTAGGTATTCAAAATTATCTACAAGCTCAAGTGATCGAAGAGTAGTGACTTTAGATTTCAATCTTCTGTGAGATTTTTGATTTTGATAGGCGCCTAACTTCTGAATCCATCAGAGTTGGGCGTTTTTTTGTTATGACCATGAGAAAATTCGCACATATTTTCCCCGATTGCTTGCGTTTCGCAATAATTTACGTATAATGCGCGGGCTTACTGATGAGTAAGCCCTAATTTATTAGGACTGAAATATCAGTATTGAGCCAACGATTTGTTGCTCATTTAGACAATACTCCCGATATGGGGGTTACACTAAGACGATTACACTCCCCCATCAATCGAAATGGGTGCGAGGAGTAATCATTTACGTTTATAAAATAGTTGGAGCTCTGGTCTCATGCAGAACCAAAGAATCCGTATCCGCCTTAAAGCTTTTGATCATCGTTTAATCGATCAATCAACTGCGGAAATCGTAGAGACTGCTAAGCGCACTGGTGCGCAGGTACGTGGTCCTATCC
>JAEYFY010000019.1 GCA_023454395.1 Pseudomonadota bacterium | reverse complement strand
AGAGCAGTGCAACATTCGCTGCCGTTTCCGGTCTTCTGCGTTGTTGCGAGGAGGTGCATTCTACATCTTCCTCATTCAGTGTCAAGCGTTTATTTTCAAGGCTTTTCACTTTTTTTCTTCGTTCTCTTGGCTAACTCACTTAGCGTGGTTTGCCGTGACAACGAGGACGCATTATAGGGAGTTTTCTGAGGCTGGCAATAGTTTTTTTAAGAAAAAAAATCGTTTGCTTAATTCCACAGCAAAACGCCCACTTATACGCACTTATCAACAATTTTATCCACAGACTGCCTTTTTACATAAAATTAGCATGTCAAACGCAAACGTTTGCGTTATCATAGCGGTCGATTAAGTAAGATTGATTTTGTGTCCATCTTCTGAAATGTTAGTTAAGCAAACACAATTTCACTGTATTAATGTGATTTAACTCTACCATTACTACTGTTATACCAAACCCAAGGGATAAAACTCATGCAACATCTTCGTCCTATCCGCCGTGCACTTTTAAGTGTGTCTGATAAAGCAGGTATTTTAGAATTTGCTAAAGCACTTGTTGAAAGAGAAGTAGAACTCTTATCGACAGGCGGAACCGCACGTCTATTAGCAGAAGCTGGCTTACCGGTTATTGAAGTCTCCGATTACACAGGTTTCCCAGAAATGATGGATGGCAGAGTGAAAACGCTGCACCCTAAAGTACATGGTGGAATTTTAGGTCGTCGTGGGCAAGACGATGCAATTATGGAAGAACATGAAATTCGTCCTATCGATATGGTCGTCGTAAATCTTTATCCTTTCGCTAAAACAGTCGCTCGCCCAGATTGCTCATTAGCAGATGCTGTGGAGAATATCGATATTGGTGGACCAACTATGGTTCGCTCTGCCGCGAAGAATCATAAAGATGTGACGATTGTAGTAAATAGTAATGACTATGAAAAAGTGATTGAAGAAATGGATAATCACGAGAATAGCCTTACTTTAGATACACGCTTTGATTTGGCGATTAAAGCTTTTGAACATACAGCGGCTTACGACGGAATGATTGCTAACTACTTTGGTCAGAAGGTTGCACCTTATTATGGTGATACTTCACAACCATCAGGCACTTTCCCTCGTACCTTAAATCTGAACTATATAAAGAAACAAGATATGCGTTATGGTGAGAATGCTCATCAGCAAGCCGCTTTCTATATAGAAGAGAATATAGAAGAAGCGTCTATTGCCACTGCAAACCAATTACAAGGCAAAGCGCTTTCTTATAATAACATTGCAGATACTGATGCAGCGTTAGAATGTGTAAAATCGTTCTCTGAGCCTGCTTGTGTTATTGTGAAACATGCAAACCCATGTGGCGTTGCAATTGCGAACACACTCACACAAGCATATGACAACGCATTTAAAACCGATCCAACTTCTGCATTTGGTGGCATTATCGCATTTAATCGTCCATTAGATGCAAAAACAGCAAGTGCAATCATTGAACGTCAGTTTGTTGAAGTGATCATCGCTCCTTCTATTAATGAAGATGCACGACCAATTTTAGAAACAAAACCAAATGTTCGTGTATTAGCTTGCGGTCAATGGCAAGAAGCTAAACCAGCGTTAGATTTCAAACGTGTTAATGGTGGGCTGTTAGTTCAAGATCGTGACTTGGGTATGGTAAAAGAAGAAAACTTAAGAGTGGTCACTCAGCGTCAACCAAGTGAACGTGAACTTAAAGATGCACTGTTTTGCTGGAAAGTCGCAAAATTTGTAAAATCAAATGCCATTGTTTACGCTAAAAACGATATGACCGTCGGTATTGGTGCAGGACAAATGAGCCGTGTGTATTCTGCAAAAATTGCGGGTATTAAAGCCGCTGATGAAGGTTTAGAAGTTGCAGGTTGTGCAATGGCATCAGATGCATTCTTCCCATTTAGAGATGGTATTGATGCAGCCGCACTTGCTGGTGTGACTTGTGTTATTCAACCTGGTGGCTCAATTCGTGATGATGAAGTGATTGCAGCTGCAAATGAACATAACATCGCAATGATATTCACCAATATGCGCCACTTCCGTCATTAATAGGGTATTGATATGAAGATTTTGATTATTGGTAATGGCGGTCGTGAACATGCTTTAGCTTGGAAAGCGGTTCAATCACCGCTTACTACACAAATCTTTGTTGCACCGGGTAATGCAGGAACAGCGTTGGAGCAAGGCGTAAAAAATGTTGCAATCAGTGCAACGGATATTCCTGCATTAGTTGCCTTTGCGCTAGAAAATAATATTGATTTAACGATTGTTGGCCCTGAAGCCCCACTTGTTATTGGTGTTGTTGATGCCTTTAAAGCAGCGGGGCTGACCATTTTTGGTCCAACAAAAGGAGCCGCTCAATTAGAGGGTTCGAAAGCCTTCACAAAAGATTTTTTAGCTCGTCATAAAATTCCAACTGCGGATTATCAAAATTTTACAAAAATAGCACCTGCACTTGAGTACCTCAATAAAGTGGGCGCACCCATTGTTATCAAAGCAGACGGTTTAGCAGCAGGTAAAGGCGTTATTGTTGCAATGACACAAGCTGAGGCTGAAGCTGCAATTAAAGATATGCTGGCTGGCAATGTTTTTGGTGATGCAGGGCATCGTATTGTTATCGAAGAATATCTTGATGGTGAAGAAGCTAGTTTTATTGTCATAGTTGATGGTGAACACGTTATTCCAATGGCAACAAGCCAAGATCATAAACGCGTCGGCGATGGCGATACAGGTCCTAATACTGGGGGAATGGGGGCATATTCACCAGCACCTGTTGTTACACCAGAAATCCACCAGCAAGTAATGGAAAGGATCATTTATCCAACAGTAAAAGGAATGGCTTCTGAAGGACATCGCTACCAAGGTTTCCTTTATGCTGGGCTGATGATTGATAAACAAGGTGTTGCTAAGGTTATTGAGTTTAACTGTCGTTTTGGTGATCCAGAAACTCAACCTATTATGATGCGTATGCAATCTGACTTAGTAGAGCTTTGTTTAGCTGGAGCAAACGGTAATTTAAAAGATAAAAATCCCCATTGGGACCCTCGTCCGGCTTTAGGGATTGTTATTGCAGCTGGCGGCTATCCTGCGGATTATCGTCAAGGTGATGTTATCGAAGGCTTAACACCAACATCGTCAACAACGGCCAAAGTATTTCAAGCTGGAACAACACTCAATGACAAAGGCGAGGTCATCACTGCCGGTGGGCGGGTACTCTGTGCAACTGCATTAGGTGATGATATCGAACAAGCTCAAAAAAATGCTTATGCTTTAGCGAAAGGTATTCATTGGGATGGTAGTTTTTATCGCCATGATATCGGCTATCGAGCGATTGCACGCTTAAAGAAATAAGTTAACAACGGCAAAAGGGAGTGATCACAAGCTCTCTTTTGTTGGTTCCCATTTACAAAAATCGTGTTCTGCAACCATAAGTAATTGCTTACCTTCTGGTGAATCAAGCCAAGCAACATAAGAAGGCTTATTTGGATTGCGCGCTCTTGTTTTTAACCAGCGTTGTTCCGGACCTTCAAATGAAACACTCACCTTCTCGCCAGCACATGTTGTCATTGTATTTTGATACCAGACACCCTGTACTAAATTTACTTTCCCGATAGTAAGCGCTTCGCTAATTTCACGCTCTTTACTTGCAGCAAATACCATTCTTAAACGTTCATCTTCTGTTAATGCTCGTTTTTGCTTATGGCTTTCTTGTTGCATGAAAATAACTTCACCTCGTTTATTTAAACGAAGGTGCCAAGATGATGGCTCGTTAGGATTGAGAACTTCAGAGCGGACTTGCCAAAGCTTATTTTGGCGATACTCATAGAATGTGATGACAGTTTCTGGCTTTTTATAAAAGCTATAAACGCTCATGATCACTTGAGGTTCTGACGCTGTATTATTTAAACGCCATAGCCGCACAACACCTTCATCCGCAATATAACCTGTTGCAGAAAATTCAGGTAGTTGCACAGTAGAGGAGCAGGCGCTGAGCAAAAAAGCAGATCCTATTGCTAACAGCCCCTGTCGTTTCAACAAAAGGGGAGTAAATCCCCCTCTATTGTTCATTCCGTTCAAAGGAATTATTTTACTGCGTCTTTCAGTGCTTTACCGGCAGTAAATGCAGGAACGTTAGC
>JAEYFY010000336.1 GCA_023454395.1 Pseudomonadota bacterium | reverse complement strand
CGATTCAGCTTCCTACTGCTTATTTTTGGTTCTTTTTTGTTTTACTAGCGAAACGTTTCGATGGTGATCACGTTTTTTCATTAATGTTGCTGAGATGATCGGTTTAAAATATTGAATGTCATTTATGCAATACATCTAGAACTTATTACTGAAAGTAAGGAAAAATCATGGAAGCGAAGAAACTTGTGATTTTAGGTAGTGTTAATGCTGATCATATTCTTAATGTTGCCCATTTTCCGCTTCCTGGTGAAACCATTTCAGGCAACCAATTTCAAATGGTATTTGGCGGTAAAGGTGCTAATCAGGCGGTTGCTGCTGGGCGTTGTGGTGCTAATATTTCGTTTCTCGCTTGTTTAGGGAATGACGATATTGGTAAAAAAGCCAAAGCTCAATTAATAACAGATAACATTGATACCAATAGCATTGAGTTAATTGATGATGTGGCAACAGGTGTTGCTCTGATTTTCGTTAATCAACAGGGTGAAAATGTTATTGGTATTCATGCTGGTGCTAATGGACGATTAGATACAAGTTATGTTCAGCGTTATGGAAATATTATAAAAGAAGCTGATGCTCTGTTAATGCAATTAGAATCGCCACTTGATTCAGTATTGAAAGCAGCTGAAATCGCTAAACAAGAAAATGTGCAAGTAATACTAAACCCCGCACCAGCCCAAGCATTACCTGATGAGCTGTTATCACTTGTCGATATTATTACTCCAAACGAAACAGAGACTGAATATCTGACTGGAATTAAAGTGATAGATGATGAAAGCGCTCAACAAGCAGCGGATGTGCTGCATCATAAAGGTATTAAAACGGTTCTTATTACATTAGGAAGCAGTGGAGTTTGGGTGAGTGAGAAAAATAGTAAAGGTTGTATTGTTCCTGCATTTAAAGTGAAAGCTGTTGATACTATCGCTGCGGGTGATACCTTTAATGGCGCGCTAATCACGGCTTTATTAGAAGGGCAATCTATGATGCCTGCGATTAAGTTTGCTCATGCCGCGGCTGCTATTGCCGTTACTCGAGCAGGCGCTCAGCCATCAGTACCATGGCGTCATGAGGTAGATACTTTTTTAGCTTCATCTTTATAATGTATTTTTCTATTTCATATAAAGAAAAAGAGAGCATCGGCTCTCTTTTTTAGTTTGAATAACATTATCAGGCTTTTTTCTTTTTATTAGTAAGATTATCACCATCATGTTTATCAAGGAGTAAAAATACAAAGGAAGAAAGCAATGTAATGATACCAACAGTAATAAAAGTATAATGAAAGTTATCAACTGTAGTACCCACATTTTCAGTATCAAAATACCCTAAAATAGATGCACTCACCGCAATACCAAAACTAATGGCGAGTTGTTGGGTAACCGCTAAAACACTATTTCCTGAACTCGCATTATTATCTGTTAAATCAGCCAATGAAATTGTATTCATCGACGTAAATTGTATCGACATCACCACACCTAATAAAAAGAGTGGGATAACAAGATAATAAATAGACATTTCTGGCGATTGAAGAGAGAACTGGGCGATCATCAAACCAATAATAATCGTGATAGCAAAGAGCGTTCGGCGATAACTAAATTTCACTAAGATCTTAGTAACAAATGATTTTGCTAAAATAGAACCTAATGCCATTGGTGCCATCATCATTCCTGAAATAATAGCAGGATAACCAAATCCAACCTGTAACATGAGCGGCATTAAGAAAGGAATACAGCCAGTACCTAATCTTGTTGCAATATTTCCCGCAATACCGACAGAGAAAGTTCGTGTTTTAAATATATTAAGAGGGATAAGTGGTTGCTGGTGGCGTCTTGCATGATTGACGTATAACCCCAGTAAAGAAAATCCACCTAAAATAATAGCAATAGGAATATATCGAGAGATATTTTTATCACCAAAAAGATCAAGGCTGACAGAAAGCATGACTAAGCCAAAACCAAAGAAAATAAAGCCAAGCAAATCAAATTTACGTTTTGGCATAGTGAAATTAGGCATATGTTTTATGGCATAGAAAATACCTAATAGACCAATAGGAATATTTATAATAAATATCCAATGCCAAGAGGCATAAGTAACCAATACCCCACCTAAAAGAGGTCCTGCTATGGGGCCGACTAATCCGGGCATAGTGACAAAATTAAGAATGGGTAATAATTCGCTGCGCGGATAAGCTCTTAATAAAGCAAGGCGTGCAACCGGCATCATCATTGCGCCACCTATACCTTGTATAATCCGAGAAATAACAAGAAAAGTAAGGTTAGGAGAAAGTGCACATAATAAAGAGCCACCTGAAAATAAGGAAACCGCAATAATAAAAATTTTACGCGTTCCAAATCTATCAGCTAGCCATCCACTGACGGGAATTAATAAGGCAACAGTTAAGGTATAACTGATAACAGCTGATTGCATGGCAAGAGGAGAATGATTAAGGCTTTTTGCTATGTCTGGTAATGCCGTATTAAGAATGGTTGCATCGAGAGCCTGCATAAAAAAAGCCATTGCAGCAATCCAAGGCAACCCAGACATATTTTTGGCGGATTTCAACATGAAGCATATACCGTCTTTGTTCTATATTTTGATTATCGCTTCATTATAAACAGAAAACCTACAAAATTTGTATTAAAACTATTCAATCACTCGTTAATAAGATTAAACAGAGGTCACGCGCCTTAATTCCATCTTTATCAATAATAGCTTGCACAATTTGGTTATGCGTTTCTGGCTGAACGGTTTCATTACCCACAATAAGATCGAAATACTTTTTATAAGCAGAAAGAAATAATGAGCCGAAAGAGGCAAAGAATGGATTACCACTTGCTTGATAAATGAGATAGTGAAATTGAGTATCGATATCTAGCCAATGTTGTCTATCAAAATTCTCATCAAGCAACTGCATTTCTTTACCAAATAAAGCAAGAGACTGTTTTTGGCTTTCGGTTGCATTAAATGCGGCTAAATAACATGCTTGAGGTTCTATTGCTAAACGAACGTGATGGAAATAATGGCTGACCTTATTAAATTCACCACTGTCTATCCACCAATTAAGAAGATCATTATCTAATAAGTTCCAATTTTGCATTGGAGTAACACGAGTACCTATTCTTGGACGAGGTAAAAGCATTCCTTTAGCTGCAAGCATTTTTATTGCTTCTCGAATAACAGTCCTGCTGACGGAGAGTAATTCTGCTAATTCTATTTCTCCTGGTAACAAAGATTCAGGTTCATAGTGACCAGAAAGAATTTGTTTACCTAATTTTTCAGCAACTATATAAGAAAGATTTTTTTGAGAAGCTGAACGTTGTTCGCTAAATTGCATAATAAAGGTTACCTATACCATAATTTATC
>JAEYFY010000262.1 GCA_023454395.1 Pseudomonadota bacterium | reverse complement strand
GTGAGTCGAACTCGCCGAACACACAGGCACCTGTCCCAGTTAAGCGTGACGGTGCATATTCTAACAGCCACGAAAGCAGATATTCAACCTCACGAAAACGTTTTCTTGCGATCATTTCACAGTCATTTTCGAACGGAGCCTTTAATAATGCGCCAAGAGAGCGAATAGGAGAATTACGTTTTAATTCTGGATCTGTGAAGATTGTCGGTGTTGGGATGGAAATTCCGGGATGTGCGACCAAATACCATTGCTCTTTTGGCTCTGCGGGGGTCAAAATTTCACCAACGCCTTCAGCGAACGCCGCATGACCTTTTACAAAAACAGGGACGTCTGCACCTAAACTAACGCCTAATTCAGCTAACGTTTCATCACTTAAACCGGCTTGCCAATGGTAATTAAGTGCAATTAAGGTGGTTGCCGCGTTAGAGGAGCCTCCGCCTAAACCACCTCCCATCGGCAGTTTTTTATCAACACTGATATCTGCACCGTGATACTGCAAAGTAATGTTATGTTGCTGACAATAATCACGCAGTAATTTAGCGGCTTTAATAATTAAATTATCTTTATCTTCTACGCCTTCAATCGGTGTCAAGATAGTTAACTGGGTATCATTACGAGGAGTGATGGTTAACGTATCGCCATAATCTAAAAACTGAAATAACGTTTGCAGATTATGATAACCATCAGGGCGTTTTCCCGTGATGTAGAGAAAAAGGTTTAATTTGGCAGGAGAAGGCCAACTTAGTGTCATTGCTGTATATCCCAGTTATCCATTTTTAATTTGATAATGCGTTCACCTTGTTTTAATTCAAGGCGTTGTGGCAGGTTGGGGGTGATACTTGAATCATAAGCTTGGTAAGTGACAACCCAATCACCTTCAGGCGCGGGTAATGTGACGGATTTTAATAAGTGGTTGGCATCTAGCTCGAAGTCAGTTGCATCCCCAGGTAAACCCACAAGCCAAGCACGTAGATTTTTCAGTGGAATAACCATTCCTGTGAGTTGATAAATCATCTCTGTCGGATTATCGCTATAATATTTTTTGCCTTTATTATCGGTGACTTCAATTACACCCGGCATCACATTCAAATCGAGTTCTGTTGTGCCTAAAGGATTGGTTAACAATAAGCGATAACGTTCATCCGCTTTGTCTTGCCAATAGAAACGGGCATAGGTTTTATTGGTATCTTCAATATAGGCAAAAGCGCCTCGTGTCTCGTATTGTGAAATATTTTTTAATGCTTGTTGGCGAGCTTGCCATTGCACATCGTTATCAGATGCCGATCCTTGTGTCTTTATCTGATTTAGATTACAGGCACTCAGCAACAACGCCGTTAGCGGGATAAGGCGCAGGAGTTGTTTGGTTGAAAAAAAGCGTGAACGCATAGCTGAGACATTCCTTTAATTCGTTATTAGTTAAAAAAAAGAGTATCATAAACCTTATGATATAACGATATTTCGTTAAATTGTGTATAGAAATCTCCTATCACTCAAGTAAGCTCTTTTATTGAATCTGTTCATCAAGTAGAATGGCGGAAATGAAGAGTCCATACTAAATGCGCTGTTTTAGGTTTATACTAAGTCAAGTCGCGAGGCGGTATTTATTCATAACTCGATATAGTTGATATGACGTTATTAGCATTAGGTATTAATCATAAAACAGCCCCCGTTGCTTTACGCGAGAAAGTTTCTTTTTCTCCCGATACCATGGGTGATGCCTTAAATAACCTCTTACAGCAACCCGCTGTCAGAGGCGGTGTTGTGCTGTCTACTTGTAACCGTACTGAGCTTTATCTTAGTATGGAAGACAAAGAAAATAGCCATGAACAGCTTATTCGCTGGTTATGTCAATATCACCAAATAGAGCCAAATGAACTGAAAAGCAGTGTTTATTGGCATCAAGATAATCAAGCTGTTAGCCATTTAATGCGAGTGGCAAGTGGCTTAGATTCTCTAGTATTAGGTGAACCTCAAATATTAGGGCAAGTTAAAAAAGCCTTTGCCGATTCTCAAAGCTATCACTCACTCTCTTCAGAGCTGGAACGTTTGTTTCAGAAATCTTTTTCAGTTGCGAAAAGAGTGAGAACAGAGACACAAATTGGTGCCAATGCGGTTTCTGTCGCTTTTGCAGCTTGTACGCTCGCACGTCAAATCTTTGAGTCGTTATCTTCTTTGACGATCTTATTAGTGGGCGCAGGCGAGACAATAGAGCTAGTCGCTCGTCATCTGCGTGAACATCAAGTCAAAAAAATCATTATTGCTAATCGAACAAAAGAGCGCGCTCAACGTTTAGCGAATGAAGTTGATGCCGAAGTGATTACATTATCAGAGATTGATGAATGTCTTTCACAAGCTGATATTGTCATTAGTTCTACGGCAAGCCCTTTGCCTATTATTGGTAAAGGAATGGTTGAAAGGGCGCTTAAAAAACGACGTAATCAGCCAATGTTGCTGGTGGATATCGCAGTTCCTCGTGATATTGAACAAGATGTTGAAAAGCTAAATAACGTTTATCTGTATAGCGTTGATGATTTAGAAGCAATTATTCAACATAACCGTGAACAACGCCAAGCGGCTGCAATTCAAGCAGAGCATATTGTTCAGCAAGAAAGTGGGCAGTTTATGGATTGGCTACGGGCGCAAGGTGCTGTAGGTGCAATTCGAGAATATCGAGACAGCGCTGAAATGTTACGTGCAGAAATGACAGAAAAGGCCATCACATTGATACAAAACGGAGCGGATGCAGAAAAAGTTATCCACCAGCTCTCTCATCAATTGATGAATCGCCTTATTCACACACCAACAAAATCTCTTCAACAGGCCGCCAGTGATGGTGATATTGAACGCCTGAATCTATTACGTGAAAGTTTGGGTATTACCCATAATTAACTTTGTCTAACAGGATCTTAATCTACGAATGAAGCCTTCTATTGTCGCTAAGTTGGAAGCT
>JAEYFY010000239.1 GCA_023454395.1 Pseudomonadota bacterium | reverse complement strand
AGCGCCATGGGGATAGATAAAGACGAAATCTATTGTATTACAACAGATGATGTGAGCATGCTCACAGAATCATTTGATCTTCCCTGCTGGTTATTAGGCACTGATCTCATACTTCCCTCTGAATATACTTCTCTGAGAAGCCCTTCATTACATCAGTTATATTTTGATGCTGATGCAAAACGCGATCTTTGGAAACAAATCTATCAATATGAAGACCATTTCACCCTTAAACCCTGCTGATTTACCTTTAGCATGGCAAATTGAAAAATTAAGTCATTCATTTCCTTGGAGTGAAGAAACATTTTATAGTAACCAAGGAAGTCATTATTTTAATCTGAAAATTTGCATTGATAATATTATTGTAGGTTTTGCAATTACGCAATTAATATTAGATGAGGCAACCCTTTTTAATATTGCGATTCACCCTGATTATCAGGGGAAAGGTTATGGTAAAGCGTTGTTACTGGAACTAATTGAAACCCTTGAGAAAAAAAATATCACGACTCTGTGGTTAGAGGTGCGAGAATCTAATGAAAAAGCATTCAATCTCTATGAATCTATAGGATTTAATTTCGTTTCGAAGCGCAAAAATTATTACCCAACAAAGACGGGAAATGAAGATGCGATTATCATGGCTTATCCTATTTCTTTCTAATTAAATCTTTATTTAAGTTAAATTTAAGACGCCTTCTATTAGGCGTTTTTTTTATTTTATTTTAAGTCTTAGAATTTTATTTTTTATTAATTGTATTTAAAATTTATCTTTATTTTTACTTAATGTAAATTTATCAAATTAATTTCACTTTTGTCATTGTTTAATTTTAAAACGTTAGGTGATTATAACTATGTTGAAAAGGTGAATAGTATTTAAAATAAGTAAATTGAATATTTATTTTTGTTTTAAATAAAGTGATTAATCTCTAAATATAGACAAAATTAAATCCAAATAAAGGAGGATTTATTTTGAACCTTATATTCAATCCCGATTTTAACCTAAAATAAATAGGCTAATTCTTTGCTTTATTCGTTGCTCATAAAGGTAACGAGTAAAATTTTTAGTCAATATAGGTACGTTAAGAGTTTCAATGAAAACAAGGTTGATTTATAAGACAATAGCTAGATTGGTTCTTATAAAGCAAACAAACCAAAGCATTACAGATGTTACTCATAGACTAAACTAAGTAAGCCTTCTAGGTTTTAGTCGTGTGGGCTTAGTAGTGTGGGTTTAAGAATTGGCTATTATACGGCGATTTCCGCCGTGAATGGAAAAAATATTAAACCACTCCTTATTATGATAGTTTATTAAATTTAGGTTTTACGGCGATTTTCGCCGTAAAATGATAAAAAGATAAACTAGAGAAAGGATTTGGTGTTTAGAAATGATTAGTCATTCCCAGCGAGAAACGGCGAAAAAGTCTTATAAGCAGTCTCTTAAAACTCTTTTACCTTATGGCATGTTAGCTACAAAAAAATGGCTTGCAGAGCAGGGCTTGAGTGCTCATTCATTAGATAACGCTGTCAAAACCGATACGTTATTGCTACTAGCTACAGGTGTTTACAGCCAGTATTCCCGATCTGTCACTTGGGAAGGCGTAGTAGCTTCTATGCAGCGTATGATGGATAAAAGTGTAGATGAACAACTTCCACCTGTTGTGGTCGGTGGATTGTCAGCGCTTTCCATATCTGGTTTGTCACAATATTTGTCATTAGGGAGTACACCTCATATTCATTTATATGCGGCGAGAAAGCTTCCCTCCTGGCTTGCGAGACTGTCATTACCAATTAAGTTCGAGGGGCATAGTACAAGTAAACTTTGGCCTGATAGCTTATTAAAAGATAGAGCATTCGTTAAAGAGTATAAATGGGAAGAGCAATTGCCACCTGTGTATTTTTCATGTCCGGAAAAAGCCATATTAGAGGTGTTAGTGGATTTGCCTGAAAGTGTGTCATTTGAACATGCCGATGAGTTAATGCAGGGGTTGGTAAACTTATCTCCAAGAAAGCTTGATACGCTTTTAAAAGCGTGTAAAAGCGTAAAAGTCAAACGCTTGTTCTTTTGGCTTGCAAAACGCCAAGCTTATTCTTGGTTTGATAAGTTAAAGGTAGAAAATTACGATTTAGGTTCAGGTAAACGTGTTGTTGCTAAAGGTGGAAAGTTAGATACAGAGTATCTAATAACAGTACCTCAGCATATGGCATTGGCAAGTAAAGGATCAGTTTAGTATGGATAGAAATAGTATTTATTACAAACAAGTACAGCTTTTGATACAAGTATTGCCTTTCGTTGCCAAACAGAAATGCTTTGCGCTCAAAGGTGGTACGGCAATCAATTTATTTGTCAGAGACTTTCCTCGTTTATCGGTCGATATTGATTTGGTGTATCTGCCAATGAAAAGCCGTGATGATGCTTTACAGGAAATCTGTGATGCTCTTGATGCTATTAGCGCGGATTTAAAAATAGCGTTTAAAGACGTCGAGCTAACAGAAGCCTATCGGTCAAAACGCGATGCCCTGAGGTTGATCGTTGCTCGCAATGGTGTGCAGATCAAAGTCGAGCTATCACCAGTATTGCGCGGTACTGTTTATGAACCAAAGTTGATGGAAGTTTGTACAGCCGTAGAAGACGAATTTGGTTATGTTGAAATGCCTGTTGTTGATCTGGCTGATCTTTATGCAGGAAAGATATGTGCAGCATTGGATAGACAGCATCCAAGAGACTTATTTGATGTTAAGTGGCTTTTGGAGAATATCGAAAGCCCAATTGGTCTTTACTCGGCTTGGATGGAGCCAGTGAGCTTCCTGCCATCAAATGGAAACAAATCAATTTGGCAAGAATGCCGAATGAAAAACATGCACAAGCCCTAGAAAAGCTGAAAGATGTTCTCGGTATATGATTTCTAAAAAATAGACATTTATGTCGTGTTGAACGCTTCCATGCTGTTCTCTTGTTACAATATTAACTGTTACAAGATCGAGTATTGCAGTTTAAATTGTAGAAATGGTAACCAATTACGCAACCATTGATTGTGTATACAGGCAAGATAGGCGAAAATAAGCGCCAATTAAGATTAACTTACGGGTTGAATGTCTTTATAGTCACTTTAATTATTACTTATAGAAATATATCAGTGTCTTACATTCTCTCGTCTATCAACTAGAAGATCACCATTGATGTCTAATCCTATTTTTCAGCAAGAAGTTGCTCGTCGTAGAACTTTTGCCATTATTTCCCACCCCGATGCGGGTAAAACAACCATCACTGAAAAAGTGTTGTTATTCGGACAAGCAATTCAACGTGCAGGAACCGTAAAAGGTCGTGGTTCAAATCAGCATGCAAAGTCTGACTGGATGGAAATGGAAAAACAACGTGGTATTTCTATTACAACCTCAGTCATGCAGTTCCCTTATGCAGATTGCCTCGTAAATTTACTTGATACCCCAGGGCACGAAGACTTCTCAGAAGATACTTATCGTACTTTAACCGCAGTTGACTGCTGTTTAATGGTAATTGACTCTTCTAAAGGGGTCGAAGATCGTACTCGTAAGTTAATGGAAGTAACACGTTTACGTGATACCCCAATTCTGACTTTTATGAATAAACTCGACCGTGATATTCGTGATCCAATGGAAGTCATGGACGAAGTTGAAACAGAATTAAAAATTGCGTGTAGCCCTGTGACTTGGCCTATTGGTTGCGGAAAACTCTTCAAAGGGGTTTATCACATTCTGAAAGATGAAACCTATCTTTATCAAACAGGACAAGGACATACCATTCAGGATTCTCGCGTCATCAAAGGGTTAGACAATCCAGAACTTGATGAAGCTATTGGTGATGATTTAGCAAGTCAATTACGTGATGAATTAGAGTTAGTATTAGGTGCTTCTCATGAATTTGATCATGAGGCATTTTTAGCTGGCGAATTAACCCCAGTGTTCTTTGGTACTGCATTAGGTAACTTTGGTGTTAACCATATGCTTGATGGCCTCGTAAAATGGGCGCCAGCACCAATGCCTCGCCAAACAGATATGCGTGAAGTTACCGCTTCGGAAGAAACATTCACAGGTTTCGTCTTTAAGATCCAAGCCAATATGGATCCTAAACACCGTGACCGTGTTGCATTCCTACGCGTTGTATCTGGTATGTATGATAAAGGAATGAAATTACACCAAGTTCGAATTAAAAAAGATGTGGTGATTTCTGATGCATTAACCTTTATGGCAGGCGATCGTTCTCACGTTGAACATGCATATCCAGGGGATATTATCGGTCTTCATAACCACGGTACAATTCAAATTGGTGATACCTTTACCCAAGGCGAGATCCTGAAGTTTACAGGTATTCCAAACTTTGCCCCAGAATTGTTCCGCCGTATTCGTTTACGTGATCCATTAAAACAGAAGCAGTTACTTAAAGGGTTGGTACAGCTATCAGAAGAGGGTGCTGTACAGGTCTTTAGACCACTGGCGAATAACGATTTAATCGTAGGTGCTGTCGGTGTGCTTCAGTTTGATGTGGTTGTTGCAAGATTGAAGAGTGAATATAACGTTGAAGCGATTTATGAATCCGTTAACGTTTCAACAGCACGCTGGGTCGAGTGTAATAACGAGAAAAAACTCGAAGAGTTTAAACGTAAAAACGAACAAAACTTGGCACTTGATGGTGGCGATAATTTAACTTATATCGCACCAACGATGGTTAACTTGAATTTAACGCGTGAGCGTTATCCTGAGGTTGAATTCCATCAGACCCGTGAACATTAAATACTCGTTCTTACTCGTCATACTTCAAGCTGTAACGTTGTTGACTACGTTCATTCACACTAGTCACATACTTATGTATGCTCCTAGCGACTCATTCACTTGTCGCCTAGTTACAGCTCGAATTATTTAGAGTAAGAGTGTTGTTATGTTTCAAGTTGCAGCGTTGTTGACTACGTTTATTCGCACTAGTCACATACTTATTTTGAGTATTTAACTTAATGAAAAGGCTATATTTTTAATATAGCCTTTTTTGTTTCTTCGCTTTGTTGAGTATTTACTCTTAATAAACCTCAGTGAAAGAGCCGATTTTCTTTGTTAAATGTGTTTTGTATACCCCTAATATCCTACCGAAAAACCCTTCTTCATTTGGAATTACTCCTGTTTTTTTCTGCTAACATGATGCCCGTTTTTATACTTATTTATAAATATATGTAATTTTTTTTATAGTTTTATTAGTTATTATTAGAATAAAATAATTAGGATTAGTCTTTATTTGTTATTTTTTGCTTTATTTAACTCTAATAGCTTATTAGTGTAATAGCTTGGATTGTTAAAATTTTGTAGTACTTCATAAAAATACAGATATTAAAACACACATATTTCCTATCGCCGTTATTGTGATTAGGGGGAGAGCAATGAAACAATATAAAACGCTAAAATTAGCGCTAGTAATGTCAATGGGTTTAGCTTTTGTCAGTATGGGCGCATCAGCTGAAACATCGTGGTATAGCGAAATTAATAATAATGGGAATAATACGGGTCACTATTTAAGTGATACTTCTATTTCTAATAAAATTAAAGAGACGCTATTGCCAATGCAAGACATCGATAGTGACAATATTTCTATTCGTACTGAATTTGGACATGTCTTTCTTTCAGGTTTTGTTGATAGTAAAGCGCAAGAAGAAAAAATATTACAAGTTATTGAAAAACTTGAAGGTGTTAAAAGCGTAGACTCAGATGTAAATATCAAATCATAATATGATTTTCTTTTATGCTAGTCATACGCTAAGAAGATAGTGTCTAATTTATTTGTATGAATACGTAAAATTAATGACGTCAAAAAAATGTGAGGGTATCCTTTGTTAAGTTGTATAAAGGAGACATTATGGGGAAGTATATACCTGTCACATTAAATAATATTACAGCACTCGAATTTCAATCATCATTACCACAAGGTAAAGTTGCTTTAGTTTGTGAAGGCGGGGGGCAACGTGGGATCTTTACTGCGGGTGTCCTTGATGAATTTATGCGATCACAATTTGATCCCTTTGATATTTTACTCGGGGTGTCTGCAGGGGCGCAAAATTTATCTGCTTTTGCCTGTGGTCAGCGTGGATATGCACGTAAAATTATTAATCGCTATACAACCAATAACCAATTCTTCAATCCCATTCGCTTTGTCCGTGGCGGCAATTTACTCGATCTTGATTGGTATATAGAAACGACAGCCAAAGAGATGCCTCTTGATATACCAACAGCATTACGCCGTTTTGATGCGGGTCGTGAATTTTATATGGTGGCAAGTCGTTCTGATAATTTTCAGGCAAATTACTTTCAGCCCGATGAACCGACTTGGCTTGATATAATCAAAGCATCGAGCGCTATTCCTGCTTTTTATCGTAATGGTGTCTTATTTCATGATGTTGTTTATCATGATGGGGGTATCAGTGATGCTATTCCTGTGAGAGAAGCTTATCGACGTGGCTGTCGTACCATTGTCGTTGTTCGTACCGTTCCTTCTGAATATCAATACACAACAGAATGGGTTGATCGTATGGGGAGATGGTTTGAAAATAGTCGTTTACAGCGCTTTATGGAGATGGCACAAGTACATATCGAAACTTATACCGACACAATTAAATTTATCCAATCTCCCCCAGAAGATGTTGTAGTTATTGAAATATATCCACCAACGACATTGCAATCTAGTGCATTAGGAAGTCGTTTAAATGCATTAAATCATGATTATCATGTGGGTAGACGTTGTGGGCGCTATTTTCTGGCGACAATTGGTCAACATTTCGCTAAGAAAAAATTCAAACAGTATGATAAAAAAGTCTTTAGCTTGTTTGAAGAAGAAGCGAAGGCTGATAAAGCGGAGAATGCTTCTATTATTCAGCAGGGAACGCGGAGCGTACATCCTGACGTGAGGCAAATTCAGAATGAATAAATTTATTGATACTCACTGCCATTTTGATTTTCCTGTTTTTTATGATGATCTTGCCAACAGCTTGTCACTAGCGCATCAAGCTCATGTTGAAAAAATAATTATTCCCGCTGTTGCACGTTGGAATTTTGATGTTGTTGCAGAGTTAGCTAATAATCATCATCAATTATATTGTGCATTGGGGTTACACCCTTTATATATTGAAGAGCACACTGAACAGCATCTCTTGGAATTAAAACAGAAATTAAAAACAGCTCCTCGTTGTGTTGCCATCGGAGAGATAGGGCTTGATGATTATATGGATAATCCTCAGCCTGAAAAGCAAGAGGCGTTTTTAATTGCACAGCTTAAACTCGCAATCGAATTTGATTTGCCGGTGATCCTGCATTCACGTAAAACTCACGATAAGTTAAGTGCGCTTTTACGTCGTTATGATGTGCCTCGCAAAGGGGTTATTCATGGTTTTGCAGGAAGTCTGCAACAGGCAGAAAAGTTTATTCAGCAAGGCTATTTTATTGGCGTTGGTGGAACGATTACTTATGAGCGAGCGCAGAAAACGCGCCGTGCAATTGCGTCGTTACCACTAGAATTTCTGTTATTAGAAACAGATGCTCCTGATATGCCTGTGAGTGGTTTTCAAGGTGAGCCTAATCGCCCTGAACGTATTCAGAACGTTTTTTCCCAACTCTGTGAGTTGCGTCAAGGATCACCAGAGGTGATCGCAGAGCAACTCTATCTCAATAGCCTACAATTATTTGGGCTTAACAATATTACCTAATTCTTGAATTGCATTTAACTTTGCTGGTTAAAGCGGAATACATGGTTTGTTAATCGAATGATGTTTTCTCTCTATTTAGCCTATTCAATAAATGCGTTTTTTCCTCTTTTTGTGTGACGCATCTCTCATTTATGACTTTTTTGTTACTTTTTTCAGACTCTATTTGTGGTGGATATCGAGGGTTCTTTTCTTAGACTGGGTATAATTATCTGGCAAAAAGAGTCAATAATCTCTGGCAAGGGCATTATTGATAATCCATTAAATTTTTATGTGAACAGGGACCCTTCAATGCAACTCATTATGAGCTTGGTCGGAATGGCAACATTAATCTTGATAGCCATTCTGTTTTCCAGCAATCGACGTGCAATTAGACTACGTACAGTTGGTGGCGCATTCCTTATTCAGATTGGCTTAGGTGCATTTGTTCTTTATTCCGACGGTGGTCGCGAGGTGCTTC
>JAEYFY010000201.1 GCA_023454395.1 Pseudomonadota bacterium | reverse complement strand
GTCAGTTCTCGCTAGATGCGAGCTTTTCTGAAAAGATTTTTAATCGCTATCTTAATTTATTAGATTATAGCCACAATGTGTTGCTAGCATCAGATATTGCCCAATTTGATAAAGAAAAAACCAAAGTAGGCGAATATCTGAAAAAAGGGGAGCTTCAGCCTCTTTATGATCTCTTTAATTTAGCGCAAAAAAGACGTTTTGAACGTTTTCAATACGCCTTAAACCGCCTAGATAAACCCATGGATTTAACTGGTCAGGATAAGTTTGAGTTAGATAGAACAAAAGCGCCATGGCCGCAAACTCAAGCTGAGCTAGATAAACTTTGGGATGAAAAAGTAAAATATGATTGGTTAACCCTGAAACTATCTGAAAAAACAGATAGCGAAGTTAAAGAGACCCTCACTAAGCGTTATAAAGCTGCGTTACGTCGTCAAACGCAAAGCCAAAGTGAAGATGTTTTCCAAATCATTATGTCGGCATTCGCCCGCGAAATTGATCCTCATACAAGTTATTTATCACCAAGAAATACCGAAGCCTTTGATTCTGAAATGAGCCTATCCTTAGAAGGCATTGGCGCTGTATTACAGATGGATGATGACTATCCTATGATCAACTCTATGGTAACCGGTGGCCCAGCTGCAAAAAGCAAAGAGTTGAAAGTAGGCGATAAAATTATTGCTGTAGGGCAACAAAATAAAACGATGGTTGATGTTGTCGGCTGGCGACTTGATGATATTGTTGCGTTGATTAAAGGACCAAAAGGTAGCCAAGTAAAATTAGAAGTTATTTCTGATGAGAAAGGCGCTAAACCAAGAACAATCACTTTAGTCAGAGAGCAAATCCGTTTAGAAGACAGAGCTGTTAAGCTAACTGAAAAAGTGATTAACGGTGATAAAGTTGCAATTTTGGATATTCCAAGCTTCTATGTTGGTTTAACCAATGACGTAAAAACACAGTTACAAAAAGTGGCGAAAGATAATGTTTCATCTTTAGTCATTGATTTGCGCGGTAATGGTGGTGGTGCATTAACAGAGGCGATTTCACTTTCAGGATTATTTATTCCAAGTGGCCCCGTTGTGCAAGTCAGAGATAATAATGGTCGTGTACGACAAGATTTCGATAAAGATGATGTCGTGTATTATAAAGGACCACTAGTTGTTATCGTAAATCGCTTTAGTGCTTCTGCCTCTGAAATTTTTGCGGCTGCAATGCAAGACTACGGACGAGCGCTAATTGTAGGTGAGCAAACGTTCGGTAAAGGAACAGTTCAGCAATATCGCCCATTAACCCGTGTTTACGACCAAATGCTAAGCCCTGATTGGCCTGGTTTAGGTTCAGTGCAATACACTATTCAAAAATTCTATCGAATTAATGGTGGCAGTACTCAACTTAAAGGGGTAACCCCTGATTTGTTGTTACCAAGCTTTGATAGTGCTGAAATGGGTGAAAGTTTTGAAGATAACGCATTGCCTTGGGATAGTATCTCTCCAGCAAGCTACCAGCTCTCTGAGTATTCAGACAAGCTGAAAGCCGCGTTAGCGCCATTAACTGAGCAGCATACTAAGCGCATCGCAAATGACAGAGAGTTTTCATACATCTTTGCTGATATTCAGCGTTATAACGATGCCAAAGCAAAAGGTGAAGATAAATTTGTTATCTTAAACTTCGCTGAAAGAGAGAAAGAAAACAAAGAGCTAGAAGCCATTAAATTAAATCGTATTAATGAGCGTTTTAAATTAGAGGGTAAGCCTGCGTTGAAATCACTCGATGATTTGCCTAAGGATTATGAGGGGCCAGATCCTTATTTAGATGAAACTGCTAAAATTGCGGTTGATCTCTCAAAAGTGCTTAAGCCTAAGAAATTATTAAATTAAGTTATCAGTTATAACAACGGATACTTAAAGTAACCCCCCAATAGTTGGATAACCAATTGCTGGGGGGTTTTATATTTATATTAGCCAAGATATAAAATTACTATTGCCAATCAATGTTTATCAGGCTTTCTATCAAAAATCTTTTTAAGAAAACCAATAATAGTTTCTTAGATGCCACCCTTTATATTTTTAGTTCTTCTCTATATTAAGTTACCAGTAATATAAATTATTATTAATGAATGGATATTTAAATTTCACTTTATGTAACTTAATTTTCAATTCGAAATATATCTTGAATAAGTTTTGTAAGCTATAAGAGCGAATGCTGGGTTGATTTTTAGATAAGAGGTGAGTTTCTTATTTAATAAGTGGAATAAAAAGATAAAAGGATTATTTATTGTGATTAAGATCTCATTTGATAGCATGTCTATTGCAATAAATGTAACATGTTGTGACAATGGTCTCTAAAGTTGACATAAAATTACTATAGTATACACATTATGAAATATTTGCGTCATTTTTGGATATTGACGCGTTAGCTAAAATCTTACCTAAATGATGAGTTATCTTTATTCTATGAGTTCAAAATGTATTTTTAGAGCAAAATATTATAACTAAAATAATATATTTTTAGAGTAGGATTCTCTACGTAAGAGATAGTGACTAAAGGCAAATAACCTATAATTTGCTTATAGGATTTTATTGCAAAAAAATAAGTAAATATAAATATGGTGAGATATCCATATTGGATTTTTTACGCCAAAAAATGACTCTATTGCTTGAAAATGGTGCAACTATAAATTTAATCAAAGGTTATTTTTTAGCTAAATAAAAAAATGGTGTTTTATTAAACTTGCTGAATATAAGTCAGCATAACTTAATTCAAATATTTATTAACCAGGTTGCATTAAGATGAAAGTAAAAAAAATAGTATTGTTTATGTTGTCTCCTTGCTTCTTAGCAGTAAGCGCTGCTAATGCTGCAAATTGGGAAGACTCAATTAAAGAAAGCGCGTTTATTTCAGATTCAGAACTTGAACTTTCTACAATCAATATGTGGAAATACTTAAAAACTGAAAACCGTTTTGATAAAGAAGAGCAACGTTACAGAAAGCAAGTTGCCAATGCTTGGGGTCAAAACTTCCAAGCTGATTTCAAATCAGGTTATTTAGGTGACATCCTAGGATTTGATGTCTCTTATTATGGTGGTATCAAATTAGGCGCAAGTAAAGACTTCGCCTCTCGTGCAATTTTATATAATGATGATGGCGACGCAAAAGGCTATAACAAAATTGGTCAACGCTTCGCAAAAGTTAAATTTGATTTAGATCCAGTGTTAATTAACGGTAAAGCGGGTTGGTTTACTCTGAAAAATACTGGTATTTTTACAAACTCACAGCGTTTATCATTAAACAGCTACAATGGTTATGCAACTAACACTGCAATGGGCGACTGGAGCTTAGATTTACTATTCCTTGACGGTAAAGTAATGCGTCGTGATAGCCCAAATACCGACAGAATGTATTTCAGCGATGGTAATGGCGTTAGACATAATATCGACCATGTGCTGACTGGTGGCATTAACTATAACTCTAAACCGTTAAAAGTATTTTATTTCTATGGTCAAGCGGATGATGTATTCCGTCAACATGGTTTAGAAGCAAAATATAAATTAACCTCAGATGTTACTGTTGGCGGTGTTGTTTATTATCATGATTACGGCAGTGATGGTAAACGTACATTAAGTGATGCCAATAAGGGTAAACGTAACTTTGATAATGATGCATGGCACTTTGCAGGTACTATGGAATGGCGCATTCCAGAGTCACCATGGACATTACGTACAGGTGTGACATATACCGATGCAGAAAAAGCTAATGGTGTTGGTCAATTTGCGCGTAATCCAATTGGTAATACCCGTGGACGCTTTAACTCACCTGCTTATGCAGATATCGACTATGTACGTGATGGTGAGGTTATGGGTGCATTGGAAGCTGAATACAGAATTAGCAAAGAACTGTCTGTTGGTGCGCGTACCAACTATAGTGAATTCAGTTATTCTGGTGAAAGATTAAAACAAGGGCAATTTGGTTTATTTAGCTACTGGAAACCTACAAAAAATCTTTCTGTTTCTTTAAGCGGTGGTATCGGCTGGCACCACCAGCAAGAAAATGACTATACCACACCAAAACTTTATGATGGTCACTCACAACGAGCTCATTCATTATCAGGCTCTATGACAACAACATATCGTTTTAAAATGTAATTTATAGCGTTAATTGAGTTTATTGCTCGTATCAGATGCACGACTTGCATATATTGTGAGTCGTGCATAAAAATACAGAGATAATGGCTCTATCGATTATCGTAAATGGTGGCATCTTTATGGTAAACCCGTGGTTATGATATTCAACAATACAAGCCTTTCTTAAATAAATTCCTTTCGTTCGACAAAACAGAAAATTCATATCATCTATTATCAATCTCACTTTATACTTAAGCTTTAAATGATGCCTAATATTAGGTGTTCACTGACTATTTCTTTATCAAAATGTAAAGTTATATCGTTTTTAATATTAAATAGGTTAAAAAGCTTGATAAAATCTAAAAAAGCCTTATTTATAAGACAGTTTTAGCAATGTGATAATTAGATAAAATAGGAACAGTATCAATATGATGAGAATTGCTTTATTCCTGTTAACAAACTTAGCTGTTATGTTTGTTTTTGGGATCATCTTATCTTTAACAGGTATACAAGGTCGTAGTGTTCAAGGCTTGATGATCATGGCGGGCTTGTTTGGCTTTGGTGGTGCATTTATTTCACTATTAATGTCAAAATGGATGGCATTACGTTCAGTGGGCGGTCAAGTTATTGAAAACCCAACTTCAGAAGTAGAGCGTTGGTTATTAGATACGGTAAGAAGACAATCTGAACAAGTCGGCATTAAAATGCCACAAGTGGCAATTTACGATGCGCCCGATATTAATGCATTTGCAACAGGCGCTCGCCGTGATGCTTCGCTGGTGGCTGTGAGTACTGGTTTGTTAGCTAGTATGAGTCGAGATGAAGCAGAAGCGGTTATTGCCCATGAAATTAGCCATGTCGCTAATGGTGATATGATAACCATGACCTTGCTACAAGGTGTTGTGAATACCTTCGTTATCTTTATTTCTCGTATCATCGCTCAATTTGTTGCTAACTTTATCTCTAATGACGAAGAGAGTGAAAATAGCAATGGAAACCCATGGGTTTATATGGGGGTTTCAATGGTTCTGGAAATTGTATTCGGTATTCTTGCCAGCATTATTACCATGTGGTTCTCTCGTTATCGTGAATTCCATGCGGATGCGGGTTCTGCAAAGCTTGTTGGCCGTGAAAAAATGATAGCGGCATTACAACGCTTGAAAACGAGTTACGAGCCACAAGAAGAGAGTAGCATGATGGCTTTCTGTATCAATGGTCGTAATAAGTCATTCAGCGAGTTATTTTTATCTCATCCGCCATTAGATAAGCGTATTGAAGCACTGCGCAATGGTGAGTATTTGAAATAAGATTGAATGATAGCATTAAAGAAAATATTGTTAATGCTTCGCTAAAAATAGAAACGCCAGAGAGTTAAATCTTTCTGGCGTTTTTTAATCATAATATTTTTCGTTAAGGATATTTAATAAAATAGAGGCTGTTGTATGAAATGTTGCATATGCATTTTTCCATGTGATTTTGTTTTTGCTAAAGACCATCGGTAAAACAAATTTTAGATAACGTTGCTCATGAATTGGATCATCACGTAATCTATCTAGCCCTAGTTGCAATTCTTTAAGTGGAAACTCGCAAAATTCAGGATACTGGTTTGAGTATCGTGCTATATCTTGTTGTATACAGTTATACATAAAAATACTAAGTTTTTGATAATCAGGTGGTTGGTGAGTGACAATACAATAATTATCATAAATATGCCTAACTAATGATTTATCGTCAAATCGATCATAACCACGATTTAATGATGCTGTTCTACGCATTATTGATATAAGTTTCTCCACATGAGTTGATTCATTTGTAGCACATGGAAGTGATTCAATTACATCTCCTTGATCAGTTAATTGTGTAACTAATGAGCTAATGTTTCTATTTTCGGGTGGCTCTAATAATTCTGTTTCGATAAATTCAAGTTTAATGAAGGGTCTTAAGCAAGGTGCTTGCTGGTGCTTTTGTGGGTATTGTATTTCTACTTCGTAGTAGCGATATTCATCACGTTTAATTGCATTTTCTAAGTTAATTTTAAAAAAATCTAATGATTCTATTTTCTTTATAATTGAGCCAATTAATTCACGCCTAATTTTTTTACGCTGCTCCCTTGACTTGGATGAAAACTGAACATTTGGTACCATTTTTATATCAACATCTTCAGACATTCTGTTTAATGCTATTCCTGATTTAGATAGTGCTGTACCACCAGAAAAAACAAGTTGATGGGAATGGTAAGCTGTATCTTTAATCATTTTTAATAACTCAATGATATAAAAATCTTTTTCAACAATAGATACGGAATCAATACCGAGAGCATCTGCAACATCAGGGAATAAATCAATTTGTTTTTTCATTAATTTTGCTATTCCCTATTATGAGTTTTCGGCTAAAACGACGAGGGGTTTTTATTTCAACATATGCAGGAATTTGAGTTGAACTACCCTCATTGTATGCTTTGGTGGCATCACCAAGTAAATAAGGTATTTTGAGACGATCAAGTGTTTCAATAATAACTGATGCTGACCCACCAGGGGCTGCTGGCATTGTTTTTCCTGTAATTTGGTTACGGCGGGCTTTGGTATAAACACCTTGCCCAACTCTTAGCAAAACACCTTCTTGGATAAGTAAGTTTAAAACCCGACCTATTTGATCATAACCTGCTATATCATTAAAATCTTTACGAAAGAAAACATTACGTTTTGAACGTTTTAAACGTGTTTCAATTTTATCTTTTATTGTCATGGTTTCCTCCTTAAGTCAAATATTATGATAGCAAAAATACGACATTAATGATAGCAAAAATACGACATTTTAATTTTATCCGATGATAATTTGAAAGTTTAATTAATTGTTTTTATTATAAATTATATTGATTGCTTAGAGTGGTGAGTAAGTTTTGTTAGTAAAGATATTATAACAATCAAATTAATTACTAACCAAAGATATATGATTTTTTGCACGATTTTGTCTTGTTATGTTTAGAGGGTTTTTATTGATATTGGAGGATGACAAAAATAGAAGATATGCGACTTAATAGAGATACAAAAAAGCCAGCTCAAATTGAACTGACCTTAGTTTATTGAGCGCTTCCTATTATTTATGCGGAATAATAGGGTATTTAATCTAAATACTCGCCAAAGTATGCCATCAGTTTTTCCTCATCAATTTTAAGAGTACCTTTCCAGCCCGCCCATGGCATTTCCATATCAGAGCGACCTTTTGTGTTATTAAGTTGATTTTCTGCAATGGTAATATCGCCGAAATTCGCCCAATGATCTAAAGATAATGGAATGTAGGCATTGGGAATAACACCAACTAAGGCAAGTGAGTGCAAAATACCTCGTTTGGTATATTTATCACCAGAAACTAATTTAGCCTCATTTAACCGCTTTTCAAACTTACCCGGAGTTTCATCTTCAGGCGCATGGCGTAATAAATCGAGCAATTGCTTAAAGATCTCTTTATCTGCGGGAGTTGGGCTGATAGGGGAGACGGTCAGTAGATGTTTTAAATTCAAGTAAGCATAAGTAGGATTGCCAGTATAAGAATTACCGTAATAGAGGCAATATTGAAAATAGCTGTCATTAATATGTTTTTGCTGATCTTTATCACTACAAACCCAACAGCAGGCATATTGAGGCTTTTCTTCATAATTATGTAATGGCAAATTTTGCAATTTATGAAAAGCCCCTAAAACAGAGCGACCTCTAAGATAACTACTTCCGACACCTGCAACAAAAGCATCTAAGCAACGCTTTTGGGTGAGTAATGGATTATTCTTTAAGCTATTTAATTTCGAAATAACATCAGCGTGATCAGCAAATCTTTCTATGATATTAGGTTGCCAATTGGACTCAGACAATAAGGCTTTTTCTTTTTCTGACAGGATATCAAGGGAATACAGTGAAACCTGACGTTCTGGATCATATTGACTATTTTCATATTTATAGAGTTTACGTAAAACTCGCATCATTTTTTGCACGATTTTACCTTGTTATATTTATAAGTTTTTTATTGATATCGGTGAATTAAATAGATAGAAGATACGTAACTTAATATAGATACAAAAAAAAGCCAGTTCAAATGAACTGGCTTTATCAATAGAGGTAGATAACGTTTATTTTACGGTAAGCTCAGTTTCTTCATCTTGGTTGAAGACAGCTTTGTCCGTTTGTCCCATAATTTGGCTGGTAATTGTACCCGCTGTCATGGAGCCACTAACGTTTAATGCTGTACGTCCCATATCAATTAACGGTTCTACTGAGATTAACAGGGCAACTAATGTCACTGGTAAGCCCATGGCAGGTAAAACGATAAGGGCTGCAAATGTTGCACCGCCACCCACACCAGCAACACCAGCAGAGCTAACAGTCACGATAGCAACTAAAGTTGCGATCCACATTGGATCTAATGGGTTAATTCCCACAGTAGGCGCAACCATAACAGCTAACATCGCAGGGTAAATACCCGCACAACCATTTTGACCAATTGTTGTACCAAAAGAGGACGAGAAGCTTGCGATAGATTCTGGTACACCAACACGCTTAATTTGTGTTTCAATATTCAACGGAATACTTGCAGCACTTGAACGGCTTGTAAATGCAAATGCTAATAAAGGTCCCGCTTTTTTGAAGAATCTAATCGGATTTAAACCTGTGAAGCTGACCAGTAATCCATGAACAACAAACATTAAGCCAATAGCAACATAAGAGGCAACAACAAAGCTTCCTAATTGAATGATGTCGTGCATATTGGAGCTTGCAACAACTTTAGTCATCAGCGCCATTACACCATAAGGTGTTAACATCATAACAATGCGAACCAGTTTCATGATCCATGATTGTAGGCAATCAATCGCGACTAAAACTTTCTCACCACGAGGCTGATCTTCTTTGAGTAATTTCAACGCAGCCATGCCTAAGAAAGTCGCGAAGATAACAACGCTAATAATCGATGTGGAGCTGGCGCCTGTTAAATCAGCAAATGGATTTTTAGGAATAAATGACAAAATAAGCTGTGGCATCGTTAAGTCAGAAACTTTGCCCATGTAATTTTGTTCAAGTGCAATTAAGCGCTGTGCTTCTTGTTCACCTTGTACTAAGCCTTCTGCTGTTAAGCCAAATAAGTTAGCAATAACAATACCGATTAAGGCAGAAATAGCGGTGGTAAATAACAGTGTACCAATAGTGAGACCACTAATTTTTCCTAGTGATGATGCTTGATGTAAACGAGCTACGGCACTAAGAATAGAGGCAAATACTAATGGCATAATGATCATTTGCAACAGCTGTACATAGCCATTACCCACGATATTAAACCAAAGAATAGATTCTTTAATAATAGGATCGTGTGAGTCATAGAATGCGTGTAGTGCTAGTCCAAAAGCAACACCAAAAACTAAACCAACAAGAACTTTCTTTGAAAGGCTCCACTGACGTTGACTTAATTTAGCCAAGATGAGTAATAGCACAACAAAGACGAGTACGTTAATAATTAACGGAAAATTCATCTTAACTCTCCAACGAGATCTTTATTTATATAAATTCAACGATTGTATGCGATATGAGTTCTTAGGTAATAAGAAAGGATATAACAGCATCAATTCGTTATATAGTAACAGGGTTGTTAATAACTTTTTATAATTAATTAGTATTTTATATAATCGTTTGGTTATAAAGACAAGGAAAGTAGGTATAAAAAGATGTAAGAATTTATAAATAAATAGAAAAACGTAGGGTTTTGTCAGGGGATGTTAAAAGTTAGTGCGCTTATCGTGGTACATCTGTAACCAGTTGTTGACTTGCGAAGGCAGGGTAACAGTAAGGTGTGGAGGTAAAAAAAGTGCGCCAACAAGGATCAAAACAGAAATAAATCTCTCGCCTTTTTTATTATTCTTTTTACCTAAAATAGGTAATGCAAAACGCATTTTTAAAGGCCACAAGAAAGGAACGCCCGCGGGAGTTAACATATCGGCAATGAGGTGACTAAGATAACCCAATAAAAGGGCATGAAAGATATCGGCAGAAATATCCCAACGCGGTGAAACTTGGGTTTCCCACAAAATAGCCAAACCACAAAATGCAAGCAAACTATGCGTAAAACCTCGATGGCCACAGAGCTTTGATAGAGGCAGAGAGATAATACGGAATAATCGCCCAAGAATAGAGCCTGGGTGATCCAAATCAGGTAGAAGGGAGCCTAATAAGACAGCAGGGATCATGTGAAACCAATCACCATGAGCAATAGCTGGCGTTATTTCAAGTTTCTGTGCTAACACAAGTGTTGCTACAGAAAAAAGTAGATGTCCTTCTGCTGTCATTCCGTGTCTGTTCGTTTGCTGTTCATTTATACAGTAATGAAGTATAAAAGGTTTTGGCGATAACTAACAGACAAAAAAGATAAAAATTGTCTTAAATATTAAGGGATAACAGGAATATTTTATTTGATTGATTTAAAAATGATCGAATTTAGGATAAAAAACTAAAAAATAAGATAACGGCGAGTGGCTGTAAGCAAAATATATAAGAGGAAGAGCAAAAGTACAAAGGGTGGCTGGTGAGGCGATAAATATTAAAAGAGAACAAAAAGGATATCTTACAAAGCAAAATACCCTTTTTATTTATGGAAATTAGCCTAATAAATGCAGTTGTGTTAGTTCATTAAGTGATGCAATTTTTACATCCGCTAAGCCCCATTGCTTATCATTAAATTGTTCTGTTGCTGGCACGACGATAGAGCGCATTCTTGCTCCTTTACAAGCAATCATGCCATTGCGAGAATCTTCTAATGAAACACAGTGGATAGGGTCAAGATTAAGCGCTTTAGCTGCGTTTAGATAAACCTCAGGGTGTGGTTTGCTATGTGGTAACTCATCGGCAGACACGACGGCTGAGAAGTAATGGCGAATATTAAACAACTCAAGTACACGCTCAAGCATAAAATCAGGAGATGCCGATGCAAGTGCAATTTTTAACCCTGATGATTTGCAAAGCTCTAAGGCATGCTCAACACCTGGTAATAGTGGCTTTGTTTCTTCAACCAATTTGACAACACGAGAAACCATTTTTTGTTTTGCTTCTTGTTTTGAAACGCCTTGCCAAGGTGATGCTTTATACCATAAATCAATGACTTCGTTTATTCTTAACCCAACCATATCGGGCATTGCCGATGCAAGGGATAAATCGACGCCTAATTCAGCAAAGACCTCATGTTCTGCTCGCTGCCAAAATGGTTCAGAGTCGATTAATAAACCATCCATATCAAATATTGCAGCTTCAATAGGGAATTTAAAAGACATGTTACTCTCCATAAATAAGGTCTATGTTGTCGAGTGGCGATTGTAGCA
>JAEYFY010000143.1 GCA_023454395.1 Pseudomonadota bacterium | reverse complement strand
AACGCAATCAGCTTTGCTAAATCATCCGCTTTTTCGGCATAAACAAAGGTAGTAGGTAGTAAACTAGCCATTTTTAATCTCCTTATTGATTAACCGCTTGGCGTAAATGTTCAGCAAAAGTGGCAATGTTTTCATCTGAATCACCTTCTAAAATAATACCAAGGCGATCAGATTGCTCTGGCGCACAAACTTGTGTTTGCACCACCGTCAGCGCAGAAATATCAACACCGATATCGCCTAACCCTAGCTTTTCAACTGGCTTTTTATTTGCCGCTAAAATGGCTTTCATTGAAGGCAGTTTTGGTGTGTTAATGCTTGAAGTGACACACACAATGGCAGGTAATGTCAGTTCAAGTTCTTCTGTGATGTTTTCGAGATCACGTTCAACAATGATTTTGTCACCTTCAACGGTGATTTTGTTTACTGCATTCACGCAAGGTAAACCTAAATATTCACCTACCGCTAAACCTGTTTGTTGAGCGTATAAATCACCCGAACCTTCACCGAAAACTAATAAATCAAAACCCACTTTTTTTGCTGCTTGCGCAATAATATTGGCAGTATCCGTTGAATAAAGTGCGCTACATGCATCATCAGCCACCAGTGTTAATGCATCAGGGCCACGCGATAAAATATCTTTTTTAATTTTCGCGTTTTCAACCATGGCACTTGTACCCACACTTAATGCAGTTACGGTGCTATCACCAAGGGTGGAGGCAATTTCTACAGCGGTTTCAATCGCATTCAAGTCATACAAACTAATTTTTAACCCCGCATTATCGGTTGCGAGTGTACGATCAGGCCGTGTTGTGATGTCTTGTTCGTCATGAACAACCTTACAGCAGGCAATAAGTTTCATAATTCACATTCTCCGTTTTGCACAATGCAACAAGTTAATAAGCTCAAATCTCATTACGCTAAAATATGCTTAGCAATGACCATACGTTGCACTTCACTTGTGCCTTCAAAAATCTCAGTGAGTTTTGCTTCACGCATTAAACGTTCAACAGGATAGGATTTGGTGTAACCCATACCGCCATGTAATTGGACGGCTTTTTGAGTCACATAAGTGGCAGTTTCTGCTGCATAAAGTTTGGCTTGAGCAGATTCACGCGTGTAAGGAAGACCCGCCATTTTGGCGGCGGCAGCGCGATAAACCAGCATACGTGCGCAATCAACACGCGTTGCCATTTCCACTAATACCCATTGAATACCTTGATTAGCCGCAATGGGTTTACCAAATTGAATACGTTCTTTGGTGTAAGCAATCGTGGCATCTAGGGCGCTTTGTGCGATCCCTAGTGCAAGCGCAGAGCAACTTAAACGCCCACCATCTAAGGTTTCCATCGCGATATTAAAGCCTTTACCTTCTTCGCCTAACATCGCGCTGGCTGAAACAACACAATCACTGAAACTCACAGAGCAAGTTTCAGAGCCGTTCATACCCATTTTGTCTTCAGGTAAACCAATGCTAATACCTGGGTTATCACGCTCAACTAAGAATGCGGTGATCCCTTTTACCCCTTTGCTTTTATCGGTCATGGCAAATACGATAAAGAAAGCACCTTGAGGAGCTGCCGTGATCCACAATTTAGAGCCATTAATCACATAGTTATCGCCTTGACGAACGGCTGTTGTTTCTTGAGCCGCAGCATCACAGCCTGCACTAGGCTCTGACAAACAAAAACACCCTAATTTTTCGCCAGAAACCACTCCCGGTAAAATGCGGGCTTTAGTCTCTTCATCAGCATATTTTTGAATAATTGGCCCTGTTAAAGAGCATTGTGATCCCATGATCATGGCGTGAGAGGCACTCACTTTCGCCATCTCTTCTGTAGCTAATACATAACTAATAGCATCGGCTTCTGTGCCACCATAAGCTTCATCAATGTTGAAACCAAAAAGCCCTAATTCAGCCATCGGTGCAACACTCTCACTTGGAAAGCGATGTTCTTTATCAATTGCACCTGCAATCGGTTTAATGTCGTTTTCAACGAACTCTCTGACCATATCGCGGATCAGGACTTGTTCTTCTGTTAGCTGAAAATCCATATTTATCTTCCTCTGAGAATATTGATGGTTATCTCTATGGCGTGCGATTTCACGTTTGTCGTCTTATCGCACGCCTTAATGGGTTAACGTTATTTCTACATCGTCGCTATTGATGCAGGTAAAAAGGTGTACAGCAGCAACATAAACATCATGGCTAACAGTGGGATAGCGAGGGTTAATGTCCCCACTGGCCCATAGCCCTCTTTATGGCTGACACCACAGACGCTAAAGACAGTAATAATTAATCCGTTAAATGGCGGCGTTGTACTCATAGATGCCATTGTGGCAACGCGGTGTAATGAACCTTGATCAACCACAGTTGCAGGGAACATTGCAGCAATCATTGGCATGGCGATACTTAGCGCACCAGAGCCTGAACCACTGATAAACACTAAGGCACCCACTGAAATTGCAGTTACAACAAGTGGATTAAGACCGGATTGCGCAATCGCTTGGAATGATTCTTTGAACGCAGGTAACGTCATAACTAACGCACCAAACCCAACAATAACCGCCGTGTTAAACAGGGAGGTCACCCCTTCCATCGTTCCTGCGGCTAAATTAGGGACGAGTTTTTTCCAATCTAGGTAGCGTAAATACACAATTAAGGCAGCAATAATGGCGCAAAACAGTGCAATAGCGGGGTCCCATTTCAGGATATTCAGCACGACAAGCAGGATAAGCATCGGCAGTAATGCAACGAGCACATTCGGTAATTGACGATCTTTTTTACCTTCTTCAGCTTTCGCTGTTTTTTCGTCTTCAACCCAGCCTTCACCTTTGGCTTTTACACGCTTAAATAACCAAGTGAGATAAATAATCACTAAGGTGACTTGGAACAATGCGGTCAACATACCCGGTACTAAACCGGCTGTTGCTGACGTACCTAAGAATTTCATTGGGATAAGGTTTTGGATCTGAGGCGATCCCGGCATGATCATCACAAACGTACCCGCACCTGCAAAATAGACAGCCGGAATAAGTCTGCGAGGAAGATTCGCTTTACGGAATAAACTCACCATCATTGAATAGACGGTAAACAGTGCAACAAACACTGACACACCGCCATAGGCTAAAATGGCACAAGCCGCAACTAATGAAGGAATAACGGCTCTTTCACCAAATTTGCCAATAATAAAAGAGGCAACACTATCAGCAGCGCCACTGATAGCGGTTAATTTGCCAAAAATCGCACCAAGTACGAAAATGAAGAAGAAGCTTCCAAAATAGCCACCTAATCCTCCGGTATACACTTGTAATAGTGCATCGACAGGATTAAGCATATCTGGTGATACAAGCCATGCAGTCACAGCAAGAAACAGGCTGGTGGTAAAGACAGAAATGAAAATATGTATACCTTTCATACACATGATCATTAATATCGCTAGCCCGATGATTAAACAAATAATACCCATGATTGCCCCACTTATATGTGTTAGGGTTCAATTGACCTGCGTAAATCACGCAGGTCTTTTGTGACTATTAATTAACGTTGTTAAGCAGAAAGCACATCTGCGAAAGTTTGCAGTGCTGTTCTTGCCTGTTCATATGTTTTGGTTTGCTGATCGATTTCGATAATGATGGAAGGAATGCCCTCTCTATCGAGGAATTTCTTCACAATAGGTGCATCAAATTCTTCAGGATCACAGAACTTCGTCAGTAAATAGACGACACCATCAGCGCCTGTGTTTTTCACCATATCGGCAATTAAACGACCGCGTTTTTTCTCTGGATCATACAAAAGTGAACACCCTTCAAGCTGGGCGACTTGCTCAGCCATCGCTTCATAAGGTGCTTTGTTTTCAGGAATATCTTGGCGAAATTGACGAGACTCATGTGCGACTTCATCTGCCACAATCGCCATGTTGTTGTCAGCCAAAATTTGTAGAATAGAAGGGCTATCCGCAATAATGCCTGTTACAACAATCTTGTGCCCTTTCCAGGGTTCTGGAGACAAGGTTTTGCATTGTGCAACAATGGCTTCAACGGCTTTTGTATGTGCAACGACATCCATAAAATAACCACTTTTGATCACCATATTACGGCGTTGTGGTGTGACTAAATTTGGATGAAGTGCCGCGATATCTGAAAACTCGCGTAATGCGCGACGGCGCTGATTAAATAGATGGATAGCATTTGTCAGTGCTTCGTCTGTCACCGCTTGACCTGAAATTTCCCCTAATTGCAGTGCAATTTTCTTGTATTGTTCAGTTAAGAATGCAATGCCTGCTGGCGTTTTACGGTTCTGTGGATGTACCAATTGAATAAAGGGAACTTGTGGTACACCGGCTTTCCAGTTTTGCCCTAAGCATTTTAAGGTATCGCAAAGAGAAGGAATTAAGGCAGCAGACAATTTATTTAAAGCCCCATCTAATCCCATCTCAAGAGAAGAAAGTACTAATGCACAATAGAAAGGAGGGAAATATTTCTTCGCTTCTGAGATTTCACGACCTTCTGCGCCCCAAATACCAAAAGGCACCATACCCGCTGCATAAACAATTTCATTTGGGGTATATTCAGGAAAACAGCCAACCACCTTTTTACCACTACGAATAAAACCCTCTAATTGGGCAACAGGGTTATCCACCACTGCTTGCAACTCATCAAACAACTCCGCTAATGTTTTCATTAGATGTCTCCCTTTTTCATTTCAGCTTTATTAGCCGCCATAATTTCGGTCAATGCTTCAACACGGGTGACATACTGTGCTTCAGAGAAAACACGAGGATCAGCTTGGTCACCATCAAAAGTGACTGTTGGGATTTTGAGTTCATGACGAATGCGACGCTCAATTTCGGGCATAATGCCACTCCAGAGCTTGCAACTACGGTTAACGTGAATAATCGCCCCATCCACTTTATTCTGGCGACTCACGTTAATACGCATATCAGCAGCACGCTCAACAGAGACACAGTTAGGAACGTAAGAGTAAGCACGCATCATTTCGTCACTGTTTTGATAAATCACACCAAATGCGGTGGCGTAAACAGTGGCAGTCACGTTGATACCTTGCTCTTTTAACGGAGTAGATGTGGCGCGCAAGTAAGGCCAGCAGGCGATACCTTCAAAGAGAACACGGTATTTTTCTTCACCGCGATAAGTCGATTTTTTCTCTTTGATATTTTGTTCCATCTCTTCACACAGTTGCTCAAAAGCTAGCGCAGCTTCCAGTTTGCCACGAGCGCAAACCGCCACTGCCATGTGGTTAAACAGATCAAAACCGTTCATTGGTGATGGTTCATATTGGCAATATTCCGCTGCCTTTAACCATGCACGTCCTGTACGTTGCGAAATTTCACAAACTTCTTTAAATTTCTCTTCGGAAAAGACTTTGCCAGTCACTTTTTCAAGTTGTTTAATCGCATCATCAAATTGAGCTTGAACGTATTTCACCGTTACATCATCGGTGTCATAGTCATTTTTATAAGGAATATCGATAAGGATCATCGGGATATTCAGCTCATAAGCGATATTTTCATACCATTTGATCATGCAGTTACAGATGTTGTTACAGCACAGCAAGAAGTCTGGCTGTGGCATATCCATCTCTTCACACTGTTTAATATCCATGTAAGAGAGACTGATGCGAGCATAAGCACAGATATCATTGGAATATCCCATGCTTTCTGCATGTTCACACATTTTTAAACCTGCCCCTTTTGCGGCAATCGCAGCGGCTTGGTTTTCAGGATAAACCACACATAAACCTAATGTTTCAGCGATTTCTTGAGGGAAGTTAGAGGCGCACCACCCTATTTTTTCACCGCTATTTTTGGCATCCCACGCACGCTGATAAGCATCAGCGGCAATTTTTTGCAGTCGTTTTTTCGCCGGAATATAATCCGGTGCATTCATATCTACATTGCTCATTTTGATGTTCCTATTGTTAACGCATCGTCTTCCAGTTGATGGCGGTACGCTTCAAAGGCATAAATGGCGGCACCTATCGCCCCGTTGTATTGTGATAATGGTGA
>JAEYFY010000368.1 GCA_023454395.1 Pseudomonadota bacterium | reverse complement strand
CTGAGTTGTATCGTGGAAAAGCCAAAACGGTCTATGCCACTGAATCTTCTGATTTTCTTATCCTTGAATTCAGAAATGATACATCAGCGTTAGATGGCCAACGTATTGAACAGTTTGATCGTAAAGGAATGGTAAATAACAAATTTAACCATTTTATTATGAATAAACTGGAAGAAGCGGGTATCCCAACGCAGATGGAACGTTTGCTTTCTGATAATGAAGTGCTAGTAAAAAAACTCGATATGGTACCTGTTGAATGCGTTATCCGTAATCGTGCAGCGGGATCATTAGTCAAACGTTTAGGTATTGAAGAAGGTACACTTTTAAATCCACCAATCTTTGATTTATTCTTAAAAGATGATGCACGTCATGATCCTATGGTCAATGAATCTTACTGTGAAACCTTTGGTTGGGTGTCTAAAGAAAACCTCGCAGAAATGAAACGTTTGAGCTATAAAGCAAACGATGTCCTTAGCGAACTCTTTGATAAAGCAGGGCTTATTTTGGTCGATTTTAAACTTGAGTTTGGTCTATTTCATGGCAAAGTTGTATTAGGTGATGAATTCTCTCCTGATGGAAGCCGTCTATGGGATAAAAATACCTTAGATAAAATGGACAAAGACCGTTTCCGTCAAAGCTTAGGCGGATTAATTGAAGCATACGAAGAAGTTGCACGTCGAATCGGTGTTTCTTTAGACTAAATACGCAAACGATTACGTCAAGCCAAACTCGATGTAATTAGAAAAGGTCAGCTTAAAAACTGACCTTTTTTTTAATATCGAATTTTAAATATCGCGTTTTAAATGGAATGTATTAAAGAATATAATTAAGCAGCTATGCAGTTAGCTTGATTGAATGATTTTTAATCATAAAAAATTTATCGTAATCCTAAACTTTTTAATAACTGTTTTATTTCATTATTAAGCGCAAGGTTATCAATATACTGATTAATTAATGGTGTCGGCTCAATAAGTGCGTATTTGCATAAAAATATAAGGAAGTAACCGACATAAATATCAACCGCCGTTAGATTTTTGCCACAAAGATAAGGTTTTGCGCTGGCTAAGCCGGTTTCTAAGCAATGAAAAGCACGTTCAAAAGAACCAAAACCAGATGATTTTTGCTGTTCTTCATTAAGCTCCATACCAAGCTCTTTTACCGTAAATGCAGATTCAATAGGACCAGCTGTAAAAAAGAACCAACGATAATAAGCCGCACGCTCTGGCGAATTTAAAGCAGGCGCAAATCCTTTTTCAATAAACTTATCGGCTAAATAAGCACAAATTGCAGCTGTTTCAGTGACTATATTGTCACCATCAACGAGAGCAGGCACTTTTGCCATTGGATTAATCGCAAGATATTCAGGGGTACGCATTGGTTCGCCATATTCTAATTCAACACGCTGATAAGGCACATCTAGCATTTTTAAGAAAAGCTCTACTGTGTTACCGCGAGACATTGTATTAGTATAAAAAATAAGTTCACTCATGATGTTTCCTTACTGTGTTGATCAATATGATGTTGTTTAAACTGAGACAGCAAGGAAGATATTACGCAAACGGTGCGTCAGTTTTTGTCAGGAGCCTCTTTGAGGATCTCTTTTTTCCATCGAGAGAGTAAATAGTTTTTAGGGTAAGGCAAATTCTCACTTAATACTTCATAAGAGATAATTCTATCGAGCCTAAAATGGCGATAGCTTTGGCGTAATTCACACCATGCAGCAATCACTTGCGAATCTTGAAAATAACCCACAGCAATTGGCCAAATAATTCGAGTGCTTAATTGTTTTTGAGCATCTTGATAATCTATTTTGGTTTTTTTTTCTTCGCGTAAACTAAAACGCATATCTTTAGCAATGGTATGATCAACTTCAATAATTCGGTTTGTGGGAACAAACAATGTATTTTGTTCAAGTAAAGTTTGATGCTGTGTTGTTACCACGGCATTGATTTTATTAATTGCTCGTAATGCAGAGTGACTTAATTCTTTATCTGTATTACTTTCCACCCAACGTAATCCTAAAATAAGCGCTTCGAGTTCATTAATATCAAAGGTTAATGGTGGTAGGAGTAAGCCTGATTTTAGCTGATAACCTATACCTGCTTCACCTGTGATTTCAGCACCTTGATTACGTAAAGATTCAATATCACGATAAATAGATCTGACACTAATTTGTAATTTATCAGCTAATACTTCTGCCGTGATCGGATAGCGATTTTCTTTTAAAATCTGCAATAAAGTGAGTAAACGTTGAGTTCGAGTCATTAAATTATCTATTTATTAGTGAAGGAAAATACACAGGCAAGAAATAAGAATTCTATTATGAAATCGTTAAAAAAGCAGATTTAATTCCTTACGATGCTTATTTTTTCGTTGTGACAATGGGTGTCATCTTACTCTGATAGTCTCTATTATCTTGCTCTTAAAAAATAGGGAATAGAGATTGCAATTATTTGTTATTATCTCAAATCAAGTGATAAATTTGTTCATAATAAAGCTAAAGTCGTCTATTTAAACTATGGGGATAAGTTATGCGTTGGAATGATCGCCGAAGAAGTGACAATGTTGAAGATAGAAGAGGGCAATCTTCTCCCGCATCAGGCGGTGGTAATCTCCCATTAGGATTAATTGCACTTTTGCTACGCACTAAATATGGGTTTGTGATTATTATTGTTTTAGTGATAGCCAGTTTTATGGGATTTGACTTTAACTCATTAACGGGTGAAACCGGACAATCGCCACAACGTAACGAACAACAAAGCGCCCTTTATAATGAAGCCGCAGATTTTAGTAGTGTCGTTTTAGCCAGTACAGAAGATTTTTGGCAAACTATTTTTGCACAAGCAGGCAAACAATACCGCTATCCTAAACTCGTTTTATATACCAACAGCACCACAACGCAATGTGGTACAGGTACGAAAATAATGGGACCTTTTTATTGCCCCGCGGATAGAAAAATTTATCTCGATCTCTCTTTTTATAATGAAATGAAACATAGCCTAGGTGGTGGTGGTGAATTTGCTCAAGGTTATGTGATTTCACATGAAGTAGGGCACCATGTTCAGCATTTATTAGGTATCACTGATCAAATGCGTGAAAAACAACAAATGGCGCGATCAAAAGCAGAGGCAAATCGTTTATCTGTGAAATTAGAGCTACAAGCAGACTGTTTTGCTGGAATGTGGGGACATTTTATCGCAGGTGAAGGTCGTATTGATGAAAGCGATTTATTAACTGCGATAAAAACGGCACAAGCGATAGGTGATGATAAATTACAAAAGCAACAGCAGGGTTATGTCGTGCCTGATAGTTTTACACACGGCACCGCAGAACAGCGCAAGACTTGGTTTATGAGAGGCTATAACAGTGGCAGCATTAAATCTTGCGATACATTTGCTTCTTCGTCTTTGAACTAATACCATTCGACGGTAAATAAAAGATAATTAACGCTATAAAGAGAAAGGCTTAGGAACAAACATGAGTAACGTTGATCCCTCACTATTAATTTTGCTGGTTCTCGCGGGGCTTGGCATTATTAGTCATAATATGACTGTAACGTTGGCAATGCTTGCTTTGTTGGTGATTAAAATCACGCCTCTAAATCAATATTTTCCTGTTGTTGAAAAATATGGCATGACCATCGGGATCTTAATTTTGACTATTGGGGTAATGACCCCCATAGCAACTGGGCGTATTTCAGGGCAAGAAGTTCTTAACTCATTTTTAAACTGGAAATCACTGCTGGCAATTGCAATAGGTATTGCGGTTTCTTGGCTAGGTGCACGGGGCGTTTCTCTAATGAATAACCAGCCTTCAACGGTTGCTGGTTTATTAGTGGGAACCGTCATTGGTGTCGCACTTTTCCGTGGTGTACCTGTTGGACCATTAATTGCAGCGGGTATTCTTTCATTGTTAATCGGTAAATCCTAGCTGTGCCATTTTCCCATTTACATCAATATCAGCAAAAATTAGCTCAATTAGGGCAACGCCAATTACTGCTATTAGCGGGTGAATCTGCATGGCAAACGGCACAGATCCAGCAAATGACTCAATTATGCCAAGGTGATTGGGTCACGATTTCGTCCAATCAACCTGATGCTATTTTGCCTGAACATGCTATTCGCCTATTAGGGCGTGAGTTTCTACATGCGGTTTTTGATGCTAATGAGGGATTTAATACTGATGCGTTAGCCATGTTAGCGGGCACATTAAAAGCGGGCAGTGTATTGATTTTGTGCTTGCCTGATATTGAACGTTGGGACAGTTATATCGATAACGATAGTCAGCGCTGGAATGATGCTCAAGGCGTGCTTTCAACACCAAATTTTATGGCATGGCTAAAAAACATCACTTTAAATGATGATCACGCCATTGTCTGGCAACAATCAACGCCATTTCATTTCCCCCCATTGATTGAAAAAGCTAAATCTTGGACGCTTCCACAAGGTAAACCAACCGCAGAGCAGCAAGCTATTTTAGATAATTTGCTATTATCAACATCAGGTATTTGGAGTGTTATTGCACCAAGAGGCAGAGGAAAGTCAGCGTTAGCAGGAATGTTTATCGAGCAATATCAAGGAAATGTACTGGTATGCGCGCCGGCTAAAAATATTACAGATGTTTTATCTTCACACACCAGTAAAGCTATTTCATTTTGCTCTCCTGATAATTTATTAGCGCTGTGTATAAATAACGAAATTCACAGTGATTGGCTGATTATTGATGAGGCAGCTTCTCTGCCTATTGCACAGCTAGAAGCGCTATGTGGCTATTTTCCTAATGTATTAATGACAACCACGGTACAAGGCTATGAAGGAACAGGCCGAGGTTTTATGTTGAAGTTAGGAGACAATATTCCTAATTTGCGTACCTATCAATTAAAAACCCCCATTCGTTGGGCTAAAGATTGCCCATTAGAAAATTGGTTAAATCAGTTGTTATTGCTTGATGAACCTGAGTACGATTTTGATTGTCAGCAACAAGGTGAAATCGATATCCACCAGCTTCAAGGAAATTGGCATAATAACATTTCACAACTACATGATTTTTATCAGCTACTTACTAGTGCGCATTATCGAACAACCCCACTTGATCTACGACGTTTACTTGATGGTCAAAAACAGCGTTATTGGTCTGCATCAATTAATAAAAAAATCGTGGGTGCGGTGTGGTGTATCGAAGAAGGGGGATTACCTTTCGAACTTGCTCATGATGTCTGGTTAGGTACTCGTAGACCTAGAGGCAATCTGGTTGCTCAATCATTAGTCACTTATGGTTTAACGCCCGATGCAATGTGTTTAAACTCATTGCGTATTAGCCGTATTGCGGTTTTACCGCAATATCGACGCCAAAAAATTGCTGCAAATTTAATTGCTGATATTGTCAAAGTGAGCCAAAAACAGGCTATTGATTATCTTTCGGTGAGCTTTGGTTATACCGAAGTGTTAGCACAGTTTTGGATGCAATGTGGCTTTCAAATAGTACGGCTTGGGGTTCATAAAGAGGCAAGCAGTGGATGTTACGCGGCAATGGCAATTTATCCACTAACAGAAAAAGGCGAGCAGTTATTACGATCGTCTTTACGTGCCTTTGCTTTGCAATATCCGCAAATAAAACAGCAAACTAAGCTCTGCTTGGCGGATAATTTACTACCAAATCATATTGCGAGACCACAAGACAATTGGTTAATGATGGCGGGTTTTGCATTTGCTCATCGTCCAGCACTTACTGTTTATAAGAGTGTTGCTCACTTTTTGGTGGGTTATGAACAACACTATCCGTTATTAGTGGCTTTTTTTGTAGACGATAAGGCAGTTGAGCAGTGTGTAACTGAGTTTTCTTTATCAGGAAAAAAAGCCTTAACTAAGCAATTAAGAGAACAATGCGCACAATTAATGGCTGAAAAAGATCCTCAATTAACATCGCGTTATCAACAGTGGTTAGCTACTTATTCTCATCCTTCTTGTTTTGATTTTGTTTAGGCCAATCATCTTCATCATCCCATTTATCATTAAAATCACGATGTGGAGGCAGCTTTCGCTTATTTTTAAGAAATTGCTTGGGATCGATTTTGTTCATATCTTTAATAGCGTTAATAATAATTCCTACTAAAAGAATTAAAATTACCCACCAATAGTCAGCAAACCAGTGCATAAATAAGCCTTATATTTTAAAATTGTTGTTGAGAATGAGGATCTTTTTTATTTACTCTATAAAATAACGCAATAAAGCATAGATTGGAAAGCACAGCATGAAACGGATATTATTGATTATAGCAGGTTGGTTATGTGTTGGATTAGCTACATTAGGTGTTATTTTGCCTGTGTTACCCACGACACCTTTCTTATTACTTGCTGCATGGTGTTTTTCTCGTTCGTCAAAGCGCTTCCATTATTGGTTACTTTATCGTTCTTGGTTCGGCCCTTATTTACGATATTGGCAAACTTATCACGCCATGCCCAAAGGGGCGAAACCTAAAGCTATCTTAATTATCTTAATTACGTTTGCGATTTCACTGTGGCTAGTGTCTATGCTTTGGGTCAGAATATTATTGCTGATAATCTTAGTGTGTTTGTTGATATTTATGTGGCGACTTCCTGTTAACGATCAACAAGAAGCCCCATGTGAAAAATAACGTTATTCAAGCAAAATTTACTCGGGTAAAACAATGAAACGTGCAAATATTTCGTCAAGATTAGCTAATAGCCACTGCTTACCATAAATATTCTCTTCTTCTAACACAGATTTTAGAATATCAGGTGTGTAAGCAAGAGAAACTTCATGAGAAAGAGGCCAATAACTGATATGCCATGGCTCGTAAGCAATATCGCTCTCTTTATGAGTAAAAGGACGATAAAAGTCATACGCTGACATATTTTCCGTTAACCATTCATTCAGCTCTGCAAAATAGCCACCATTCTCGTATTCCCAAGGTTCTAATTGTAATGATTGACCTTCAGGTAAACGGAAAGGATCGTAAATATCAATCTCAGTGCCCCAATGATGGCGACTTGCACCGGGCAATGCTGACCATTTTAAAATAGCGATACAGCGCTCACCGTCTGATAATGCATGAATATCTATTGGCTGGCTTTGTGCATCTAAAACGGGGCGAGTACCTTCAAACTTTCCATTCCATATCGCCAATTGGCGATTAAAATCACGAAAAGAGCTGGCTGGCATTAATTTAAAGCCTGCTTTTGCGGCTTGTTGTTGTAATGCTAAAAAAGCTTTAGTGGCATTAAATTGTAAGCGATGCTGGCCGGATAAAGTGACTAAATGATCAGTAGAACGTCCAGTTAGCATTAAAGGCGTTATCATAAAATAAGTTGCTCCATAACCCGCTGATAAATTCGGCTAAGCTGTTGTAAATCTGCCGCATTAACACACTCATTAACTTTATGAATTGTTGCATTAACAGGGCCTAATTCGACAACTTGCGCTCCCATTTGGGCAATAAACCGACCATCAGAAGTGCCTCCACTGGTGGAAAGCTCTGGCTCTAAATTGGTGTAATGCTTAACGGAGTAACGGATAGCTTCAAGCAATTTGCCTTGACCAGTAATAAAAGGCTGACCAGATAAAGACCATTCCAACTGATAGCGAAGTTGGTGCTTTTGTAATAATGCTTCTGTGCGTTGGCGAATTTCTGCATCTGTAATGGCAGTACTAAAGCGGAAATTAAATTGAATAAACAATTCACCGGGGATCACATTATTGCTGCCTGTACCAGCATGGATATTGGCAATTTGCATTGTGGTTGCTGGGAAAAATTCGTTACCTTCATCCCAAACCGTATTCACTAGCTCTTGGATAAAAGGGGAGGCAAGATGAATGGGATTTTCTGCAAGGTGAGGATAAGCGACATGACCTTGCACACCTTGAATAATTAAATTTGCTGTTATTGAGCCTCGACGACCATTTTTTACCATATCACCTAAATGATGTTGGCTTGAAGGTTCACCCACAAGGCAATAGTCGAGACGTTCGCCACGCGACATTAAAGATTGTACGACTTTAACTGTACCATCTGCAGCTTTGGCTTCTTCATCGGATGTAATTAAAAAAGCGAGTCGTCCACGGTGATCGGGATAGGCGTGAACAAAGCGTTCAGCCGCTACAATCATGGCAGCAAGCGAGCCTTTCATATCTGCCGCACCGCGCCCATATAACAGACCATCACGAATAGATGGTTCAAAAGGCGGGTTATCCCATAAAGTAGGATCACCTGTTGGTACAACATCAGTATGACCAGCAAAAGCCAGTGTTTCACCTTCACCACCACGGCAAGCCCAAAGATTTTCAGTTTCACCAAAAGGCATTCTTTCAATCGTAAAACCAAGAGGGGCAAGCCTATCGATAATCAGTTGCTGACAACCTTGATCATCAGGGCTGATTGAGGGACGCGAAATCAGTTGTTGTGCAAGCTCAATAACAGGGCAGGACATAAAAATTAGGCTCCTGTAAAGGTCGAATAATCATTGACATCGAAACCAACAATAAAGCGGTTATCTGATGACACAAGAATAGGGCGTTTAATGATGGCGGGTTTATCTAACATAAGTGAAATTGCAGAGGTAACATCAGTGATTGCGTTTTTTTCTTCATCAGATAATTGACGCCAAGTTGTTCCTCTTTTATTCACAAGTGTCTGCCAATCTAAATTTTCTGTAAAGGTGCGTAATAATGCTTCCGTCAAACCCTCTTTGCGGTAATCATGAAATGTGTAGGGAACATGATTATCATCTAGCCATTTACGTGCTTTTTTGATTGTATCGCAATTTTTTATGCCGTACATGGTATATGTCAGGTTCGTCGTGGACATGATATTTTCCTTATATGACAATACGTAATATTAGTATTGATGAGAGTGAGTGTTATACAATTCCAAAATAACAGCTTTTGTTGTAGTGAAAAATCCTATTTACATTATAAAATATATCGGATATTAAACTGTCACGTTAGTGTAACGAATTGTGTAGCGTAGAGTAATACAAA
>JAEYFY010000132.1 GCA_023454395.1 Pseudomonadota bacterium | reverse complement strand
TGTTGTTCACTCTTCAAGACTTGATACATCTAATATTTTAGAAGATATCGTCTCTGCGAGTGCCCACACAGATTGTCTGATAATTTGTTAAAGAGCAGTGCAACATTCGCTGCCGTTTCCGGTCTTCCGCGTTGTTGCGAGGAGGCGTATGTTACGTTATTCCTCTGAAGAGTCAAGAGTTTTTTCAAACTTTTTTCTTTTCTCTTCGTTCTCTCGGCTAACTCACTTAGCGTGGTTTGCCGTGACAACGAGGGCGCATTATAGGGAGTTTTCTGAATGTGACAAGTATTATTTTAAAAAAAACTTCCAATAGTGCATTTAATAATCAAACCAGCTTTTTCGGTGTAAATAATAGACCATTTCTGTATAAAAAAGTTTCAAATATAAAAAACGTTATTTGTTGATCCTCTTAATTCAGCCCAACTAAAACACAAACCATAAAAAAAGAGGCTTATATAAGCCTCTTTTTCAGTTTCACAACATCTCTTCTTTATCATAATAAATAGAGAAGATGCTCTATTACTGTTTTGCAATTATCTTATTGTCATCTAAATCTAAGATAATCTCTTTGCCCGGTAATAATTTGCCAGACAAGATGTCTTGAGCTAATGGATTTTCAACCTCTTGCTGGATAGCCCGTTTTAATGGACGAGCGCCATAAACTGGGTCGAATCCGTCTTCACTCAATTTCTCTAATGCAGCTCCAGTGATAGTAACGTGATAACCACGCTCTTCTAAACGCTGGTATAAACGACGCAATTGAATTTGTGCAATCGCTGCAATGTTTTCTTTACCTAATGGGTGGAATACCACAACTTCATCAATACGGTTGATAAACTCTGGTCTGAAATGATGGCCAACAACATCCATCACAATATTTTTCATTTCAGGATAATCAATTGTCCCGAAACGTTCTTGAATTAAATCAGACCCTAAGTTCGACGTCATAATCACAACGGTATTACGAAAATCGACAGTTCTACCTTGCCCATCCGTTAAACGACCATCATCCAATACTTGTAATAAGATATTGAATACGTCTGGGTGCGCTTTTTCAACTTCATCTAATAAAATGACTGAATAAGGACGACGGCGAACTGCTTCTGTTAAATATCCACCTTCTTCGTAACCAACATATCCTGGAGGTGCGCCCACTAAACGAGAAACGGAGTGTTTTTCCATAAACTCGGACATATCGATACGAACCATTGCATCATCACTATCAAACAAGAAGTTTGCTAATGCTTTACACAACTCAGTCTTACCCACCCCTGTAGGTCCTAAGAATAAGAACGAACCAATTGGGCGATTAGGATCAGATAATCCAGCACGGCTACGACGGATAGCATTAGATACTGCACTCACGGCCTCAGCCTGACCAATAACACGTCTATGTAGCTCTTGTTCCATTCTTAGCAGTTTTTCACGTTCACCTTCTAGCATTCTAGATACAGGAATACCTGTCCAACGCGCTAAGATTTCAGCAATTTCAGCATCAGTGACTTTATTACGTAACAGCTTCATATGCTTATCTTCAGCTTTATTAGCTTCAGCAAGCTGTTTTTCTAACGTCGGTATTTGTCCATATTGGATCTCTGACATTTTCGCCAAATCACCACTACGGCGAGCTTGCTCTAATGCGATACGAGCCTGCTCTAATTCAGATTTAATATGTTGAGTGCCAGTAAGCTCTGCTTTTTCTGCTTTCCACTCTTCTTCTAAAGCAGAATACTCTTTTTCTTTTTCAGCAAGTTCTTCATTTAGCATCTCTAAACGTTTTTTACTTGCATCATCAGACTCTTTTTGCAGTGCTTGTTGTTCAAGTTTAAGCTGAATAATACGTCTATCAAGTCTATCTAATGCTTCAGGTTTTGAATCCATCTGCATACGTAGGCTTGCACCCGCTTCATCAATTAAATCAATCGCTTTATCTGGCAACATACGGTCAGAAATATAGCGATGAGATAAAGTTGCCGCGGCAACAATCGCTGGATCTGTAATTTGAACATGATGATGAAGTTCATAACGTTCTTTCAGACCACGTAAAATAGCGATAGTGTCTTCAACAGTTGGCTCCGCTACATACACTTTTTGGAAACGACGCTCTAATGCCGCATCTTTTTCAATATATTGACGATATTCGTCAAGTGTTGTTGCACCCACACAATGTAATTCACCACGAGCTAATGCAGGCTTTAACATATTTCCCGCATCCATAGCACCGTCAGCTTTACCTGCGCCAACCATCGTATGTAATTCATCAATAAACAGAATGACACTGCCTTCCTGCTTAGATAAATCATTTAAAACAGCTTTTAAACGTTCTTCAAATTCACCACGATATTTAGCACCAGCTAATAGCGAGCCCATATCTAAAGAAAGTACACGCTTATTCTTTAAACCTTCAGGGACTTCACCATTAACAATACGTTGAGCCAAACCTTCAACAATAGCTGTTTTACCTACACCCGGTTCACCAATCAGTACTGGGTTGTTTTTAGTACGACGTTGTAGAACTTGAATGGTTCTTCTTATTTCTTCATCACGACCAATCACAGGATCGAGTTTGCCTTGTTCTGCTCTTTCCGTTAAATCCACAGTATATTTTTTCAATGCCTGACGTTGGTCTTCTGCATTTTGATCGTTCACTGTTTCTCCACCACGTATTTTTTCAATCGCTATCTCAAGACTTGCTTTATTCGCTCCGGCTGCTTTTAGCATGTCAGCAACCTGACCACCTGTTTCCATAGCAGCTAAAAGAAATAGCTCTGACGAAATAAATTCGTCACCTTTTTTCTGTGCTAATTTATCGCACAAATTAAGGTGCTTAATTAAATCATTTGAGGGATGAACCTCTCCACCAGCACCTTCGACTTTAGGTAATCGAGACAAAGCATCGCTAATTCGCTCATTAAATTGGGATGCATTAACACCTACAGATGTTAATAAAGGGCGAATTGAGCCACTTTGTTGATTAAATAACGCACTCAGCAAATGTATGGGTTCTATAAATTGATTATCGTTCCCAAGTGCCAATGACTGGGCGTCTGCGAGAGCTTGCTGGAATTTGTTGGTTAATTTATCCAGACGCATAACACCTCCAAGTAAAATTTAAAGCAAAATTCGTAACTGGAGAATAGATGAGGTCATTTTGACAATATTCAAGCTCAAAATAAAAAATTTTGAGCAAAAATATTCATCAATATTTGAGATAAGCGAGAAAAACGTTGAGAGGAAGTTTATTTAATCCAGATTAATGATGCCATTCGCCCTGTTACGCGCTCTCGTCTATAAGAAAAGAAGCGCGATGGATCAGTTACAGTACAAAAATCACCACCATAAATCTGAGTTATTCCACTTTCCTGTAAGATTATTCTCGCTAACATATAAATATTAGCTAAATATTTACCATTATGGGGAATAAATGCAGATTCAAAGGCAATATTTTTTTCTATAAACGCCAAACGGACTTCTGCACCCACCTCAAAAGCGGTTGGACCAATTGCTGGCCCTAACCATGCCATAATTTGATCTTTAGGTGCTTTAAACTGTGCAAGTGTATTTTGTAATACACCATGGCAAAGCCCTCGCCATCCACCATGCGCTGCGCCAACTTCTGTTCCATCAACAGTTGTAAAAAGGACAGGCAAGCAATCTGCCGTCATAATTGCGCAAACTTTTTTCACGGTAGAGGTGTAAAGGGCATCACCTTGTATTTCATTATTTTTCTCAGTATTTAGCGTAACAACATGGGTACCATGAACTTGTTCAAGCCATAGTGGCATTTCGGGCAATAGAGCTTGCTGACAAAGTCTGCGTCTATTTTCTTCGACATCAGACAATTTATCACCAACATGAGTACCTAAATTGAAGCTGTCATAAGGCGGTAGGCTAATTCCCCCTTCTCTCAAGGTACTACAAGACCCAATATTTTCAGGTTGTGGCCAATCTGGAAAAATCAATGAAGTCATTTACCAATCCATTTCATCTTTAAACTGTTCAACGTCAGCTTTTAGCACATCGATAAGCTTAACCATATCATCAGGTAATGGTGCATGCCATTCCATTTCAATGCCTGTTATTGGATGATAAAGACGTAGCATCGTTGCGTGTAGCGCTTGTCTATCAAATAAACGTAACGTTTCACGTAATTCATCAGAAGCCCCTTTTAAAGGACGAGGTCTTCCTGCATAAAGCTGATCACCAATTAAAGCATGGTGAATATGAGCCATATGAACACGAATTTGGTGAGTACGACCAGTTTCTAAACGTAAACGCAAACGTGTATGAGCACGAAAATGCTCCATAACACGATAATGTGTTACTGCTGGTTTACCCATTGGATGCACAGCCATATGTGTACGTTTAGTTGGATGTCGAGAAATAGGTTCATTCACTAATCCTCCCGCAGTCATTCTTCCTGTTGCAACCGCTTCATACTCACGCGTGATTTCACGACGTTGTAAAGCTTCGACTAAATGCGTTTGAGCAGGAACTGTTTTTGCAACAACCATTAAACCTGTTGTATCTTTATCCAATCGATGGACAATACCTGCACGAGGTACATTAGCAATTTCGGGATAGCGATAAAGTAATGCGTTTAATACGGTGCCATCAGGATTACCCGCACCAGGATGTACAACAAGATCTCTTGGCTTATTGATAACTAAAATATCATCATCTTCATAGACGATATTTAACGGAATATTCTGAGGCTCCCAGCGAACATCTTCTTCAATTAAGGCATCGACTTCAATTTTTTCACCGCCAAGCATTTTTTCTTTTGGCTTATTGATGATTTTATCGTTAACCTGCACTCTATTGTCTAAGATCCACTCTTTTATACGAGATCTTGAATAATCAGGGAACATTTCGGCCAAAGCCTGATCTAAGCGTTGACCCAGCTGTGAATCTGCGACTGTAGCATTAAGTCGTATTTGTTGAGACATAAATAATTTTCTATTAATTAAGTTAGTGTTTTGACGGCACAGCCGTTTCATTTAAAATGAGTTATAGTGTAACCGATTTCAGGGGAGCTTCACGGAGAGACTCCCCAAACCTATTCAGAGGATAATCAATACGTGATGAGACGCATTAAATACCTGGTGGCAGCGGCCACTGTAAGCCTGTTACTTGCTGGCTGTTCGAGTTCAGACAAAGACGCTACTGCTGATATGTCGCCTTCTGAGCTTTACTCAACCAGTCAGGAAAAATTGCTAGATGGCAATTATGGAGCGGCTATCAAACAATTAGAGTCTCTCGATAATCGCTATCCTTTTGGCCCTTACTCGCAACAAGTTCAACTCGATCTGATTTATGCTTATTATAAATCAGCGGAACTACCAATGGCGATTTCTGCAATCGACCGTTTTATGCGATTAAACCCAACCCATCCTAATATCGACTATGTTCTTTATATGCGTGGCTTAACAGCTCAAGCATTAGATGATAGTGCATTACAAGGATTCTTTGGTATTGATCGTTCAGACCGTGATCCTCAACATGCAATCGTGGCATTTAAAGATTTTAGTCAATTAGTTCGTTACTATCCAGACAGCCTTTATGTCGCTGATGCAACCAAACGCCTAGTCTTTCTTAAAAACCGTTTAGCGAAGTATGAGCTTTCTGTTGCGAAATTCTATACTAAACGAGGGGCTTATGTCGCGGTTATTAATAGAGTAGAGCAAATGATGCGCGATTATCCTGACACACAAGCTACTCGTGACGCGCTTGTTTATATGGAAAACGCTTATAAAGAATTAGGTCTGACACAAGAAGCAGAAAAAGTAGCTTCCCTGATTGCAGCTAATCCAGCCTAACGAAAACATCACCATCAAAAACAGCAGCTTATCGCTGCTGTTTTTTTATTCTTTTCTAGCTAAATTGTCTTTACTTTTCATCAGCCCAACCTTCCTAATATGACTGAATAAATGCAACTTAACAAGCGGTCTTTTTCAGCTATTTATCATTTGTCACGTTTCTATTACTAGTTACACATACATCTAACAAAAAGTGATTTTGATCATGTTTTAAATTGTGTATCAAGATATTCTGAAGTTATCGAAGACGGAGTAATAAAGAGGTAACTATATGATTATAAATATTACTAGCAAACAAATGGAAATTACCCCAGCACTACGTGAACACATTGAAAGCCGTCTAACTAAACTCAATAAATGGCAGGTGAATTTAATCAATCCTCATATTATTCTTACGAAAGATCCTAAAGG